>JBHJOU010000339.1:0-2390 GCA_050329355.1 Rivularia sp. (in: cyanobacteria) | reverse complement strand
ACGAAATACTTCTAATTCTTCTGGAGAATACCAATCATTTGGTTCTGGTGTATTCACATTATCAGGAAGTAATGCATTCGGCATATCTTTCCATAGGAAATTTTGGAAAGTACGAACTTGATTTTCTACGATGGGGTATTTGGATAACAATACCATGCCGAATTGTCCGGGAAAATTCCCAAAGCCAAAAGCATCATCACCACCACCGACAGTACCATTATGATTAAAATCAAACCCAGAGGGAATTTCGGTATTTGAAGGTGCAAGATAAACAAACGGTTATTCTACAGCATCAACACCATTTTGACTAACTTGTAAATAATTCTGTTTGAAATTCGCGATCTCCGAAGGAGCAAGCGAAGCTATCGCAATTCCATTGTCATCATAATCAAACTCGTTTAACAACAACACATCGGGGTTTGTCCGCTGAATGATTTCAGCTACAGCTTTAGCTTGTTGGTTATCGGGAGTAGATAAATCGGTAATTAATTCACCCGTACTGTTACGATTTAAAGAAGCGTTGAAAGTTGCAAAACGCACTTTACTATTTTGGCTCAAATTATCAGCCATTAAATATTTATCCTTTAGATAATTTAATTTTCAAGTAATATGAATATTTTTTACAAAGAAAATATCCAATGACTTTTTCCTGTGAAAATACTCACTTATAATGTTTCATTTATCGGTTAAATCAAGAGTATATTTAGGTTAAATAAAAGTTGCTAGTCAATACTTGAACCCGGAATTAAAAAAAATACAGCTTTGACGATAAAAAAGTTTAAATTAATTAAACATTACAACAAACACTCAGGATTTAAAAATTTGCCGATGTTGCAAATATGACTTTAGTCATAAATATGCATGACTATAGACAATATGAAAATGATCGATGTTTCAGTTAATTTACAAGAGAAACATTTCCAGGAAAGAAGATGTTCAAGAATAAACTCTTGCTATTAATGAAAGTTTTTACTAAGTTAAAATTTACCGTGAAAATGAGATGTAGAACCTAAATTTTTCGTGGGGGTAAGAAGTCGGGTTTTTATGAATTTTTTGTGGTGTGATCGATATTTCTGGTAAAAACCCGACTTCTGGTTGAGTAAGAAGTCGGATTTTTATGACTATTTTGTGGTGTGATCGATATTTCTGGTAAAAACCCGACTTCTTACCCCACAGTAATTTTGACCACCATATCATTAAAGTCCATATCACCACCATTAGCTAAATCTTCAAAACCAAAGATGTTGTCACCGAGTAAACGAATATGATCAACACCATCAAAATTAGCGCCAATATAGGGGAAGTAAACCGTGGGGTCGTTGCTGCTATCATTATCTTGAAGCTGTTGCAAGTTCCCATTCACAATCATCATCGGTGCGAAAATTGACCCTGCTGTAATGTCTGCTGTGATTGAAGCTGTACTTTGATTATCGGCTTTTAGTGTGAAAACCTCACCGTTAGTGTCTTTAACCAAATTCTCTAAAGCTGCATTGAGATAATTGCGATCGCGATTCGGGTTAAGACTATCGATAATACCATCAGGGTTATCAAGTCTGTAGAAAACAACTTGGTTATCAAATTTAGCTTCCCGGAAAACTTCTGCTGTCACAGTAACGGTTTCACCAGCAAATTGTCTCAAGTCAATGAATTCCGCAGTATTCTCACCTTGATTTGTACCCTTTGGTGCAGGTTTGTCAGTAATTTCCAAATTCAATACTAAATCATTAAAATCCTTGTCACCACCACCAATTTGGTCTTCCCAAGCTAGTTCAAATTTACCATTACCCATATCTGCAATTTTGACTTGAGCAAAATCACTACTACCAAAAGTTGAACTCAAGAGAACGTTATCTGGAGAGGTTTTATCGCTAAGAACGCTATCAGTAGTACTATTTTTTACTAAATAGAACACCAAATTTTCGCCGCTTTGATATCCTTCTAAAATGCGTGTTTTTGCTAATTCTGCATAACTAGTTGGCTCGTTATTAATTGCAGAAAAAATAACTTTACTTTGTTGTAATGCTTCTTGAATATATTCTGGAGAACCGGGAGTTATGCCATTAACAGCATTATTTTCATCAACAATAAAAACACCTAATTCACTAATGTTATCCGCATCAGTACCAACTAGGGAGAACAATATATTTGCTTTTTCGTTTGTATCTCCAATTAAACTAAAAATACCTTGTTTACTCTGTTCAATATCAAATTGGGGTAGAGGTTCATCTTGTAAGTTAATAGTGATATTAGCCGTATCGCTTAAATTAGTATTATCATTAACGGTAACTACTAAATCAAAAATAGGATTTGTTTCAAAATCTAAATCATCAGAGTCATTAACAATAATTTCACCGCTAGTTGCATCAATTGTAAAAGCAGTATTACCATCA
>JBHJOU010000381.1:0-2243 GCA_050329355.1 Rivularia sp. (in: cyanobacteria) | reverse complement strand
CCGCTTATGGAAGATAATTCCATTGTAATTGGAGTAAATGACTCGTATTCTTGCTCTAAATAATCGAGCAAAACTTTAACCACATCTGCAATTAAGCTAGCTTTACGCCCATGTTCTGGTAGCGGTGCCATCAACAGAATTTCTCCCGGTCGATATTTGATGCGAGGAGAAGAACGGTCTCCTAGCTGTGCGGACAAAGATTGATAATCATCCCAACTACCGGGTAATTTTAAAACCGTTCCAGGGGGTAAATGAATTTCTTTGGGCGTGACAACAGCAAACATTATGTCACCTCATAAAATAAGACGTTAGTCGGAAGCAAAGTTTTTGAATTTACGCAGTAGATGCAACTAAATTTTAGCCTTAAAACAAGATTTTCATCTTGCGTATGGGTTGATAATTACATTTATAAATTACATCTATTCTATGTATTTACTCTTAAGAATGTCAATTTTTCAATAACTATCATGTAATATTTTTGGCATAAATTATCTGAAAATAGTGTAATTATACACAGATTTGTTTTCATATTTGTATGCTTGAAACTTCATCATAGCAATGGCTATAGTCTTTTATTAAATATTCGGTTCTTACTAAAACAAGAATGATTTTTAATACGATTGATTTTGGCTATAAAATCTTAATTTAAGAATATTCCTATTGCTAGATTGCCGCTTTGACTCCTCATTCGTTACTAAATAGAAATGTAGTAAAAGTTATTAAGAATTAAAAATTATGAAAATCAAAACCGCTGATTATGAATTAATCCGGTTTGATTGGCTATGTGGAATGATAAGCCTTGTTAATATTGATTATATTCAGACGTTTGAACGGAATTTTTTAACGGAAGCTGGAGTTTAATTTCAGCACAATAATTTTTCAAGCTACAAGAAGAAAAAATTGTGTAGTGTGTTTACAAACTAACTTACCAACAGGCTGGGATATATTTAGAATGCACTAAACGGAGCTAGATAATTTGATTAGTGAATTGGAACGTAATCATACCGCATTCAATGCTAAAAACATGACCGATTACGACCTTAAAACATTACTCCAAGCATTTTACACGTAAATAGTTATCAAAAATTATGTCATAAGGATTTGGTGAGGAATATATGAGGTAATTTATCCAAAAAAGGGTATTAGAGAAAATTATGAATCCCTCATTTATCCCTCACAACTTACTCAATTACTACTAAATCTTTACTCACAATTTCTTCTTTATAAAACATGGGTAACAATAATCGAAAAACAAAGCAAAAAAATAGTAATCCGGTTAAATTAACCTTCGCGGCTGACATTGGTGGTAGCGGTTTAAAAGCAATTTATGCAAGCGATGATGGAAAAATAGGGAGTTTATTTATGGAGCCGGAAGTAATAGCCGTACCCAAAGCGGCGATTGATGATTTGTTACAAAATAATTTAGGAGTATGTGAACCTACGAATGCGGCTTGGGTTGGATTCGGTGGTAAGTATGCAGCGGTAGGGTATTTAGCTGCATCACGCTTTTATGCTAATGCTGGATTAGGAGAATTAAAGTATGAACGAGGTTTATACAAAATTTTGGCAACGGTTTGGGTTTTAGCGCAAAAGTTGAAGTTGAGTAATTGTTTTAAGCTTGATTTAGCTGTGTTACTTCCAGCTAGTGAATATGAATCTAGAAAAAAGTTTGAACATATTCTCCGCTCGCTTCTCAAAAACTACGAAACTCCGACAGGTAATATGTCACTGGAGTTAAGGCGATTTAACTGTTATCCAGAGGGTGCGGGAGTATTTCTACTTCACTCGAAGCGAGTAGGGGTAGCGATTGGGCAAAGGAAAAGCTCAATTATCATGATTGGATATCGTAACGCTTCAGTTTTGGTAAGTTATCGGGGAGCATTAGACAGCGGTAAAACTTCGGATTTAGGCATGGTGCGGATGATAGAAACTGTTATGACTAAAACCAGCGGATTATCAGAATCTGATTTATGTAGAACTATAGTTGCAAGCGGGTACGACATCAACCCGACTCCTTTGTACAAGTTAACTCGTAGCGCTACGGTTGCAGCTCGCAATGAGGAAGTAACAGCGCTAGTCACAGCAATCAAAGAAGCGCGGAATCTTTATATTGCAACGCTAATCTCTTGGTTAAACAATGTAGTTCCCCGCGATGTTGATGAAATAGTATTTTGTGGAGGTACGGCAGATTATTTGAAGAAAGAACTCAATTCTCGTTATTCCTCTACACCTTGTATTTGGCA
>JBHJOU010000846.1:0-3402 GCA_050329355.1 Rivularia sp. (in: cyanobacteria) | reverse complement strand
TGGGGAGAAAGAAAGTTGGTACAAACGTAAAGTTCCATCGGGAATGCTGCCTGCAATCGAGTTGGATGGACGGATTATCAAGGAAAGCGACGATATTTTGATCGCTTTGGAAAAAGTTTATGGTCGATTGAATCAAGGAATGGAAGAGCGCACCGTGCTTCCTCTACGTCAATTAGAACGACTTTTATTCAGAGCTTGGTGTGCTTGGCTGTGCTACCCAGCAAGTTCCCCTCGACAAGAACAAGGCAACCGAGAACAATTTACACAAGTAGTGGCTAAAGTGGAGGAGGCTTTGGGTAGCACTCCAAGTCCTTACTTTTTGGATAATTTCGGCATCGTTGATGTCATCTTTACGCCCTATGTGGAAAGGATGAATGCCAGCCTTTACTACTACAAAGGTTATTCTCTGCGGGAGGAAAACCCTCACTTGAGCGCATGGTTTGACGCAATGGAAACCCGATCCACCTACCGGGGTACCCAGAGCGACTTTCACACCCACGTACATGATTTACCGCCCCAAATGGGTGGTTGTTGGGAAAACGGTGAACCTCAGATGCTGATTAATAAAGCGCGGGTGGATAACGGCCCTTGGTTCGGATTACCAGATGTTACTTACCCAGAACCGGAGAATTCCCGCATGGAAGCTCTGCAAAGAACTATCGAACACCGCATCAATATTATCCGAGTCAACCCCTTAGATGATAAATTGTTCGATCAAGCTTTGCGTTGTGCTTTAACCCACATGATGACTGGTGAAGACTGTGTACCTCCATCGGGTTCTGATGTCGCTCTACGATATTTGCGCGATCGCATTAATGTACCACGAGATATGTCAATCTACGCAGCCAAGCGATTGCGGGAATCTCTAGAAAAAACCGCAGCCCTTGTAGGTGATGCACAGCCAGAACCCATTCCCACTAAACATCGACGAGATCAAGATCCGTCGAACTTTGTCAGAAAATAGGATTCAGTCACTATCACTGAAGACAATGTACTAAAAAATCAACTAATAAGGGGTAGAGTTAACACACTCTTCATGCAGAGAAAGTGAAAAACTGGGTTTTTTTTATCTTGTTGAAAATGGTACATTCCGGTGGAGAAGAGCAAAAGGGAATAGAAATTTTAATTCATAACTGTTAACTCCTAACTGTTCACTGATAACTGATAACTGTTTATTATGATTACACTACTAATTTGGTTAGGAATTATTGCAATAGTCGCTGGTGGAGCTTATTTACTAGTGCTTCAACAGCGAGGTGCATTATCTGGTAGTAAACCGAAAGAATTACCATCATTAAAACGTAATATATTTAACTTACAAATTGGCGATATTGTGCAACATATGGGTATTGATTGGGTAGTAGAAGGAAAACTTACTTATACAGTTGATGAATACACCTGGTTTGAATATATGTTGCAGGATGATAATCAAATTCGCTGGTTGAGTGTAGATGAAGATGACACTGTGGAAGTTGCTTTACTTGAATCTACTAATCAGTTAGATGTCAGCCAAATACCACCACCACAACAGTTAAATTTTGCTTCGGATAATTATAAATGCGTTGACTCTGGGGTAGCAACTATGACTCGTGTTGGTACCGTGCAAAGACGTACTGCTCAAACTTGTAAATACTTTGACTACCAAGCTTCTGGGGACAAAGTGCTTTCAATTGAAATTTGGCATGGAGAAACCGAAGTTACTATCGGACACCGCATAAATCCTCGGTCTTTGACTATTTTACCCGGAGATGGAAATCGGGTTTATGGGATTTGAAATCAAAATCAAAAAAATACAATCCAATTTTCGGAATATACATATTTAATATTGTATAAAAAGCTGTTTGCAGTTAAAGTTAAAAGTCTACAATATTTTATAGGATTTGATGAATAGTATGAAAAAGTCAATCTTGACAACTACATTGTTAGTGATTTCTTTATTAACAATTGGTTGTAATCAAACTGAAACAGCTAATACTGAGAGTAATAATCAAGTTCAAACTAGCAATTCGGAAGTAGCTTCAGTAAATAAAGAACCCATCGATAATTCCTCTTCAAATAGTAATAATCAAGATTCTACTATCACCGAAAAAGCTCCCGTTGAGACTGGTAGCACAACTGCAAAAACACCCGTTAATAACACTAGCAAAACTCCAAAAGCAGGAGAAGGACAGCCAAAAGTTGGCACTATAAAAGATATCGTTCAAGGTGATTTAAAGTGCTATGTAACTTTAACAGATGAACAAGGTAAAGAGCAAAATATTGGTGCTAGTTTTGAAATTTGCGCTCAAGACAAAGAATTTTTAAATAAAAAAGTTAATCTGAGTTATGACATATTAGAGTTCAATGACTGTCAAAGTAACGAACCTTGTGGAAAGACTAAAAAAGAATCTGCTATTGTCAAAATGGATGTTATTGGTAGTTCCAAAAAATCGCCAAAATCTTCTGGTGACGCTTTAACTCTGAGCAACGGTGAATGGACTATCAAACTGAGTAACTACGATTCTTGGAATGGTACTAATGGTACAGGAAATGTTAATTATAACGGGTGTGATTCTAAAAATAACTGTATTAAATTAACAGGTGGTAAAGTATTTTGTCGGGATGGTAAGTGTGTCACTGGTTGGCAAAATGGAGAATATAGTTACGCGATAGAAAGTGCAATTACTGAAGATAATAATAATAACCAAACATCAACTTTAATAGTTAATCAAGGTGGTAAAGTTATTCTGAGAGCAGAAGGATTGAAGCGGGTTTAATCACAGTTGACAGTTGACAGTTGACAGTTGACTGTTCACTTTTCATAATTCCTCTACCTCTTCGATTGATAAACTAAGTGCTTGGGCAATTTGTTCGACATTTAATCCCATTTTTCGCAATTGCGGTATAGCATTTAATCTTGCTTGTCGTTCGGAATCAGCACGTTGTTTTTCTGCTTACTCTGGCAATAAAACTAAATTACCATCTGAGTCATAAAACCTCAGCCAAAAAGCATTATCATCTTCTACAATGCCATTCCAGATTCCTAACCACAAATCTAAACTTTGACCTTATTTACTAACTACGCAATCCTTTCTCTTTCAACAAAGCATCAGCCCAAATTTTATCTTCCGACTGAAGTGGTGGTACGGGTTCAATACTGTAATCTATTGCTAAATAAAATCTTGCTTGTTCGTAAAGCTGTGCTAATAAACTTTGTAAATCTACTAAAGGTTCGTTATCTCCAGATTTAAGGGGAAGCAAAAAGCACGGAATTTCTTGTTGAAGATTAAATCCGAAAACTTCCGCTAAAGGACGACGATTTCCACGAGCAACTAAAATACGATAATCTGTCTGAGGAATTGCGCTGAGAATTTGCATCGGTTTCCCAGCCCGAAGTAAGTCAATTTCGACTAAATGTGTGGG
>JBHJOU010000648.1:0-2439 GCA_050329355.1 Rivularia sp. (in: cyanobacteria) | reverse complement strand
TCAGTTGAGTCCAATACACTAAAACCTCACCCCCTTCCCCTCTCCTTGATAAGGAGAGGGGTGCCCGGAGGGCGGGGTGAGGTAAAATTTGTATTCCACTCAAGTGAAAACCGCTATATATAACTGAGAGGATGTTTTGAAAGTCTAATTTAATACTTTACCTGGCGACTAGAAGTCGCGGCTACACAAACCGGCACCCGCCGTGGCAGCGGGTTCTAAACTAATTAGTCCACGCAGGTGGACTTTGTTTTTGTAGTAGCGGTAAAAAAGCGCCGGATATTTACAAAATATGCCAGTTTGCTAAGTCCTAATAGTAAAATTAAAAGGAGGATTTAATGGCACCTTTAGACTTAAGTAAAGTCAAATTTACCAACAAAGCGGATAAAGTTAATTCAGACAATGGAATTTTCAATCCTGGAGGTTCCGATGTTAAGACATTGCAAGGTGCCGATGAAATTATTGGTAATAACTCTATAAATAGTGGTTTCGGTTTAGAGGTAATTGCAGAAGCTGGAGCTAAAAACGCTGGTGCTATTTCCGCAGCGGATTTAAGCGCTAAAACGAATATTAATATTAGTGGAATTGACAATAAAGGAAGTATTAGTACAAATAAAGGGCGCGATATCGTCAGAGGAACTACAACAGTAAAAATTGCTGCTGTTGCACAAACGGTATCTGAAGCTATAGCTTATGCTGATGACTTAGATACTAATGCCATCGCCGCAACTTTTGCCAACATTGAGATTAATGCAATTGCGAATGGTATAAACAACTCTGGCAAAATTAACACTGGTAAAGGGGATGACAGCGTTGATGGGGAAAACGAAGGTTCTGTTGCAGCGGTTGCTACAGCCACAGCAGATGCTGCTGCTATCGTTAGAGGTATCGCTCAAGCCCCTATGGATGATAGTCTCACAGCTTTCGCAACAGCAATCGCTCAAAGTTTAGCAAATGCAACTATCATTGCCACTGGTTTTAATAATAGTGGAGGTGAACTTGTTACTGCTAAAGGTACAGATACTATCACTGCTACTGCTACTTCCGATTCTGCTACTTTCGCAGAAGCTTCCACTTCTGCTTTCAGTGCTGCTACTCCCGAAAATCAAGCTTTAGCTCTTGCTGTTGCTGAAGCTGTTGCTAAAGCTGAAGACAAGGCGATCGCCATTGATAATAGTAAAGGTATTATTAACACGGGTGAGGGAGCCGATACTATTAAAGCTACTGCTAATGGTGCTGATAAAGCGATCGCGATTGAAAACACTAATGGCACTATTAAGACAGGTAAGGGAGCCGATATCATCCAAGCGAATGCTACGGGGCTAGAATCTTACGGTATTTTTGGCGGTACTATTGAAACAGGTGATGGAGCCGATAGGATAGAAGCTTCTAGCTTTGGTGGTGGTGTGAATATAGATATGGGTGATGGAAAAGACTTTGTTGAAGGTTTCGGTAACGCTACAGTAAATGGTGGTAAAGGTTTTGATATTCTTAGTCTTGGTTCTTTCAAGATAGACGATTTTAACATCAGTTTGGGTGCTACTAATAATAATCAAATCAACTTTGAGCGTGATGGGATAATTATGAGTACTCAGAACTTTGAACAATTTAATTTTGATAATGGAAATTTAGCTTTTACCTATGATGAGTTAGTCGCTACTTTGTAACACAATTTTCCCAAAAAACGGCTATTAAACACAGCAATTTATTTCAGGAGTTATATATGTCTAATAATAAAGATAATGCTGCAAAAAATTCATCCTCTGTACCATTCTTTGCTCGTTATTTAGAAGGGCAATTTATCTCAGAATTATCCGAGGAAGAAATGGATCGAGTTAAAGGTGGTAAAAATGTTTCTCGTCCAATTGAACACATGGTAACGAGCTTAAAATATCCATCCGATAACGAAGATAGTAGCCCCACTCATCCAATCGTTACTAACAAGTATGGTGATATCGATGATATTAGTTCTGGTGGTGGTTTCACTAAGAAATATCCATCTGATGCTGATGAGGCAATGACAATGAAGTACCCATCTGATGGTGATGACGATCTTCCTACTGATTTTTTTGAGCGTCACTAATAACTTTGCTTAAACTAAAAATTTGGTGTTGCTGAATTCAAATATGAATTTATTTTTTTATATGTACAAGCCCCCTAAATCCCCCAATTCTGGGGGACTTTAAATTACTTTTCTCCCCCAAAATTGGGGGCTGGGGGGCAAATCATATTTTTAATCACCAACGCCAAAAATTTGAACCTTTCCTCGCGCATTTGGGGAAAGGAAAAACCCCAACGTAATCCACATATTTCATGCAGCTATCCCGCGATGTTGTTTTACTAATCACTCACAGCGGTGATTTTTATACAGTAGATAAAGTGGCAGAAGCCTTATTAGAAAGAGGTGTCCAACCCTTTCGTTTCGATACAGATAAGTTTCCT
>JBHJOU010001018.1:0-3932 GCA_050329355.1 Rivularia sp. (in: cyanobacteria) | reverse complement strand
TCGGGATTAGTGACCAAATTTAAGTTGTACTTGAGACTTCTGACAATTTCGGCGGCGAAATCCTGAGTTTTTGGTCCCGCGATACCGTCTACTCCTAACTTATATCCTTGTTGAAATTCACGGATTGCTTTTGTTGTTTGAGCATCCGTCAAAGGTGCATCCGATACTGCCACGTTGTATCCCAATCCGTATAAGACAGAACGAAATTCCCGTGGAGTATAATTGCGCTGACGAGCTGCCATTACGGTACTTGAAACAGCTACACTACCTGCAATTAAACAGACTGTTACTACACTAATACTTTTGTTACTAAACTCACACCACATGATTAAAACTCCGAGTCATTTAAATCGGCAGCACATTTAAGTCTTACAGCTGCATTTTAAGTTTATTTAAGGTCTTTTTATCAAAATTTTTTCTGATAATTAATAATTTTTTGATGAATCTAAATTTTTTTTAACTATTCAAAATATTTCGCTAAAAATTATTTTGTCATCTTCCTATAGATGTATTTTGAAACACTTGTATAAATAGTTGAAAAATTTCCAAGCGAGTAAACATTTCAAGTGATACAAAATATACTATCAAAAATTTCTTTACTTGGTAACAAACATTATAGAATCCCTTGTTATGAGTGAATAAAATACGCTATGTCTACTCAAAAATATGTAATACCACTGAAAAGTAATGAAAAATAAAAAAATTGTCAACAAGCGAAATCTTTGGTTTGAAAGATTCATGGCGCTCATTGCCACGGTAAACTTAGGATTAGTATTATTTAATTTAACTTATATTGGATGGCGAGATTTTTACTTACGTAACTTACCTCAAATCCAAAAAATATACGACCCAATCAAAGGAATTGAACCCCATCGAGAAACTAAGAATTATTTAAAAGCTGTAGAAGAATTAGAACAGCAAATCAGCGAGACAGGATTAAATTCACCACTATCAACAAGCAAACTAGAAGAAGTAAGTGATTTGAGCGTAGAAATGATTGAAAACAATCCATTTGCAGGAGTTTCAAAAAGCGGCACTTTGGAAAAAATCAAAAATCGGATGCGCGAACGTCTTGATAATGAATCTTCAAAACGCGCATTTATTACTTTTTGGAGTCAAGAGTATTTATTAAAACAAGGTTGGAATCAAGAAATAAGTTTTTTTAACCGTAAAATTAAACCCTTAATTGCGACTAATTACTATCGACAAATTGGCGAAAATGGAGAATTTATCGATAAATTTTGGATAATTGACTTACCATTTGTACTTTTATTTACAGTTGAATTATTAGCGCGTAGTTACTATATAAAACGTCGCCATTCTGGTTTTAGCTGGTTCAATGCAGTGTTATGGCGTTGGTACGATATATTTTTAGTATTACCTTTTTGGCGTTGGTTGCGAATCATACCTGTATTATTTCGTATAGAGAAAGCAAAAATATTAAATTTATCCAGTTTACGCCATCAAATTCAACAAGGGATTGTAGCTAATTTTGCTGAAGAAATAACGCAAATCGTAGTTATACGAGTTATAAATCAAACTCAAAATTCTATTAAACAAGGAGACTTGACACGTTGGTTACAACAAAGTCAAACATTGCGTCCTTATGTAGATCTGAATAATATTAATGAAATAGAAGCCTTGGCAGGAATTTTCGTACAAACAGTTATTTACCAAGTACTACCAAAAATTCAACCAGAAATAATTGCTCTGCTCCAGCACAATATAAATAGCGCATTTAACCAATCTCCGATCTACAGCAATTTTCGCAACCTGCCAGGAATAGGACAAATGCAACATCAGTTAAGCGAACAATTGGCGACTCAAATTGCCACAAACCTCTACCATGCTTTAGTATCTGCGACACAAGACCCAGTTTCCGCCAAACTCTCCGGCCAATTAGTAAAACGCTTCTCAGAAGCAATGACCTCCGAAATTCAAAAAAAACAAGTAATATCAGAAATACAAAGCTTATTAATCGACTTCTTGGAAGAAATGAAAATTAATTACGTTCAACGTCTTTCCGAAGAAGATGTAGAGCAAATCCTCGAACAAACTAGAAATCTCCAAACAGAAGTATCCCTGCCCTTATTGACAGATACAAACCACCGCGCTAGACCTGATCTTTGATAGATGTGCAGCATCAAAATACAGATGGGTAATCGAACATTTTTTGCTGCAAGCATTTTGAAAAAATGCGCTAAACTCAAATTAGAGACGAGCTATCTTAGAGTTCGTTGCAAGACTTCTTGGAAGATATCCTTATCGCAGGGAGTGGGTACTAGCCCACTTTTTTTGTTGGAATTGCCACATGACTCATCCTTTAGTTCCCCAAATAATTGACTTAGCAACACCAGTAGCAGAAGACCTTGGACTAGAGGTCGTGAAAGTGGTTTTTCATACCAATCAAAGCCCACCAGTATTGCGAATTGATATCCGTAATCCCACAGAGGATACTGGTTTAAATGATTGCGAACGCATGAGCCGTAATTTAGAAGCAAATTTGGATGCAGCTGCAATTATCACTGATGCCTATGTATTAGAAGTGTCTAGTCCTGGTATCTCCCAGGAATTGAAAACCGACCGAGAATTCATCTCTTTTAAAGGGTTTCCGGTTAAGGTTTACACTTCTTCACCCCATCAAGGACATTCTGAGTGGAATGGTAAACTGGTTAGCCGAGATGAAAACAACGTTTACTTAAATAAAAAAGGTCGTGTAATCGAAATTAAGCGCTCGAATATACAGAGTGTACAGTTAGACGAAGAACGCGATTAAGTGGGGAAGACTATCTACCAACACTGCTTTTACGCTCGGTGAAGAAGAACGGTTTTTTGCGAAAAAAATGAGCATCTAATGGTTCTATTAGTTGTTTATTTGGAGCAAAATATCTGTTTTGTGAACACACCGATTATTTATCGTCTTGAATTCCGGTGTTCCCGGTAGCGATTTTTTTAAAGGAGAACGAACGATATATGTCAATGCTTAAATTACTTGGATTAAAAGAATTGATTGAAAGTATAAGTAAGGAGCGGAACTTACCGCGTCTTGCAGTACAATCGGCAATTAGAGAAGCTCTGCTTAAGGGTTACGAACGTTATCGTCGCGCTCAAAATTTAGACCGCAAACAGTTTGATGAAGATTACTTTGACAATTTTGAAGTAGAATTAGATATTGAAGATGAAGGATTTCGCGTTGTTTCCACAAAAATTATAGTTGAAGAAGTTGCCAATTCCGACCATCAAATTGCGCTGAAAGACGTTATCAAAGAAGTGGAGGAATTTGGCGATGATGCGGCGCAATTGGTAGGACAAGAAGTAGTTGTAGATGTAACACCCGATAAAAAAGAATTTGGTCGCATGGCCGCGATGCAAACCAAGCAAGTCTTATCGCAAAAATTACGCGACCAGCAGCGACAATTAATTCAAGAAGAATTCCAAGATTTAGAAGGAACGGTACTACAAACAAGAGTACTGCGGTTTGAAAGACAATCAGTAATCATGGCTGTTACCAGTGGTTTTGGTCAGCCGGAAGTAGAAGCCGAATTACCCAAACGGGAACAACTACCCAACGATAATTACCGGATTGGTGCAAATTTTCGAGTGTATCTCAAGAAAGTATCGCGGGGTCAACAGCGAGGTCCGCAATTAATGGTTTCTCGTGCTGATGCGGGTTTGGTGGTATATCTTTTTGCCAACGAAGTTCCAGAAATTGAAGATGAAGTTGTCCGCATTGTTGCCGTAGCTCGCGAAGCCAATCCTCCATCTTCTTATGTCGGACCGAGAACAAAAATAGCTGTAGATACTTTGGATCGAGATGTAGACCCAGTTGGTGCTTGTATTGGAGCGCGGGGTTCTCGAATTCAAGTAGTAGTTAATGAATTACGCGGCGAAAAAATTGACGTGATTCGTTGGTCTCCAGATCCGGCAACTTA
>JBHJOU010000789.1:0-6478 GCA_050329355.1 Rivularia sp. (in: cyanobacteria) | reverse complement strand
GAAAGTCCTCAAGAAGTTGAGCAAACTATATATAAATATCAACAGTTAATTAATGGGGAAATAAAAGGTTCACAATTGTGGCGAGAATTGAATTTGCAAAGTCAATTGGGTGTGACTCGTGGAACTGTTGGAAGTTGATTTATTAATATGTAAAAAATGACTTTAACGACAATCATAGAAGTCGGGTTTTTAGGATAAATATCCATAACAACAGAAAACAGTCATAAAAACCCGACTTCTTACCTCACAAGGTTATTAGTTGATAGTTGATAATTGTTAGTTATTTATTAGTATAACCTCCAAAAACTTTTGCAAAACCACCGAATCATCATTTTTCCGCCAAATCATCGCAATACTAACTTGTGGTGTTTCTTCAACAAAAGATTTATAAACTACACCCGTGCGTTGTAGATTTTGTAATGATTCAGGAACGATCGCAACACCGATATCGGCAGCAACTAAACTAACTATAGTCTGCATTTGGATTGCTTCTTGAGTAACTTTGGGACTAAAACCGACTTGCTGACAAAAGCTGATAATTAAATCGTAAAGTCCCGGTGCTAAAAAGCGAGGAAATAAGATAAAGGATTCGTTAGCGAAAGATTGTAAACTAACTCGATCAAGACTTGCACAAGGGTGATTTTCAGGTAGTGCGATCGCCAATGATTCTTGAAAAACTATCTTTGAATCATACGTATTTTCATTTACAGGTGGACGTACAAAGGCAACATCAATTCTACCCGATTGCAGCCAACTTAATTGTTCATTTGTAGTCAATTCATGTAATTCCAAATTTATATTACTCACATGATTGCGAAAATTACGTAAGATATCGGGAAAAATATTATACGCCGCAGAACTGACAAAACCGACAACCAACTGTCCGATTTCTCCCCGACTAGTTTGTCTTCCCAAAAGGATTGCTTGTTCGAGTTGTCGGAAAATTTGCTGTATTTCAACTAGAAAAACTTCTCCCGCTTCGCTTAATTCCACCTTGCGTTTAGTGCGGTGAAATAATTCAAAACCTAATTCTGTTTCCAATTGACGGATTTGTTGACTCAGGGGAGGTTGAGCAATATGTAACCTTTGTGCAGCTTTTCCAAAATGTAATTCCTCGGCTAAAGTCACGAAGTAACGTAAGTGTCGTAGTTCCATCTTTCAATTTTGGATTTTGGATTTTAGATTTTGGAATTATGTGATGATTTGTCTATATATATTTTTTATATATTAATTATGCATCAAATATATATTGGACATAATTAAAAACTTTTTTTATGCTGTTGAATATCGAGACGGGGTATTTTGCAACGTTTCAATAGTAAAGTCTTTTATAAGAAAAGAATTCAACGCAAATGAATAAAACATTAGTATCCAATAATGATTGGAATAGTAATTTGTACCAAGAAAAACACGCTTTTGTATGGCATTACGGCGAAAATTTATTACAATTACTCAACCCGCAATCAAAGGAGAGAATATTAGATTTAGGATGCGGTACAGGACAATTAACGGCGAAAATTGCGGAAAAAGGTGCAGAAGTAATCGGAATTGATAGCGCACCTGAAATGATTGAGAAAGCACGACAAAATTATCCACAATTACACTTTCAAATAGCCGATGCAACGAATTTTCATATATCTCAACTTGTAGATGCTGTTTTTTCTAACGCTGTACTACATTGGATTCCTCAAGCCGATGACGTAATTAACAGTATTAGTAAATCGCTCAAAATTAACGGTCGTTTTATTGCAGAATTTGGTGGAAAAGGAAATATAGAATTAATCGTACAAGCTTTGTACAAAGCATTAGAAAACTTTGAAATTGATGCAGCCAAAATTTTAAATCCTTGGTATTTTCCCAGCATCGGTGAATATGCTGATAAATTGGAAAAACAAGGTTTTGAAGTTATCTATACTCATTTATTTACTCGTCCAACTTTATTGCAAGATAAAGATAATGGTTTGGCGAATTGGATAAAAATGTTTGCTAAAAGTTTCTTTCAGGGATTATCTGAAAAAGAAATAATAATGGTAATTCGTGATGTAGAAAAACAGTTAAAACCAAAGCTTTATCAAGAAGGAAATTGGTTTGCAGACTATCGACGCATTCAGATAAAAGCAATAAAAAAGTAGGTTAAAGGTCAAAGTTCAAAGGTTCAAGGTAACAGATTAACTGTCAACTATCAACTATTAAAATTTTTATCATGGAATCAATAATATTCTTATTCACCGCATCATTGCTTGCAGGAATCTTTAATGGTGTGGCTGGTGGTGGTGGTTTGATTGCTTTTCCTGCACTTTTAATATCGGGAGTACCCGCAATTAATGCTAATGCTACTAATGCAGCCGCACTATGGTTTGGTACAGTTGCAAGTACCATCGCTTATCGTCGCGAATTTTCAACGCAACGCAACTCATTACTATTACTCAGTTGTGTTAGTTTTCTGGGAGGAATTATCGGTTCTTATTTACTTTTACACACATCTCAAGCTAAGTTTTCGGCTTTAATTCCATACTTGATGTTAATAGCAACTCTGTTGTTTATTTTTAGTCAACCCTTGATGAAATGGTTAAACAAACGCAGTCAAAATTCTTCTAATTTTCGTTTACCATTAATTATGATTTTGCCTTTACAGCTAGTTATCGCAATTTATGGAGGTTATTTTGGTGGTGGTAGTGGAATTTTGATGTTAGCTGTATTAAATCTTATGGGTATGCAAAATATTCATAGTTTGAATGCGTATAAAAGTTGGTTAGCAACTTGTATTAATGCAGCGGCTATTATCCATTTTACTTTTGCAACTAAAATTCTTTGGTTTGAAACATTTATCATGGCTTCAGGTGCAGTTATTGGTGCTTATAGCAGCGTTTATCTAGCACGTAAACTACATCCATTTTGGATACGCAGTTTTATTATCGGTGTTGGTTTAAGTCTGACTTGCTACTTTTTTATTAAACAAGCAAATCCAATTTAGAAGCAAATTCATATACTCGTCAAAATCATATTTGAAGATTATAATGACAAGGGAACATTCCTACATAAAAAGTGAGTCGATTTGTTTTAAATTATTTGTCACCGATATTTTTCAACAATTAATTATGCGCCAAATTTCATTGCTTTTGAGTATCTTTGTTAGTACCTTTGCTCTATTACCCGTTCAATTTGCTCAAGCACGAGATTCTCTAATTCCTGCACCTTCTCAAGCACCTTTGGAATTAGATTTATTAACTAATCCTACAGATAACATAATTACAGCAGATACTATTTATCAAAAACAATTAACTGTTCCCAGTTTATGGTGGGCGCAGGAACAATCGGAAAACAAACTTTTAGATAACTGGATAGCATATCCTAAAATTAATTCTCAACCGGCAAGAGTTGATTTAATTGTTAACGATGAAGTTTGGAACATTCTAGATTATTTAGAACGCTATAATTTTGTTAATCATTTGGGTAGTGTAGCGCGAGATTATGGTTACAATATTCGCGTTTTTAGTTACGAAAAAGAACCTTTAGCAACTTATACTTGTAATCTAAATTTAACTAAGCCTTTGTGTAAGATTGATATGAATGCCGCAAGTTTACTCATGAATCCTTCTATTTCACAATATTAAATTAATTATTTCACCATGGATTATGCGAATTTCACCAATTACCAATTACCCATTACCAATTACCCATTACCAATTACCTAACTAATTTTCATTTGATTAAATAACGAATCATATTGCTCAGTAGTTGATTTAGATAAAGGAAGTAAAAATTCACTTTTATCGAAAACTTGAGGATTAGTTAATAAAACTTTCTGTAATGTTTGGGGAATATCCGATGCTGCAATATCTGTACTAATTGGAGAATTTCCTCTTGTAAGTAACGCAATTTGTTTCGCTGTCTCTGGTTTCCAGCAAAAATCAATCCATTTATTCGATAAATCTTGCTCAATTTTACCTGCTGGTTGTACCCATAAATCCGCCCAAATAGCAGTTCCAGAATTGGGAATAATTACGCTAAGTTGAGGATAACGAGAAAGTATAGAAACAACATCATTTGACCAACCTAATGCTACCCAGGTATCTCCAATAATTAACGGTTCCAGATAATTAGTGGAATCATAAAATTTCACCTGTTTATTTAACATTTGTAGTTCCGGTTCTAAAGATGGAACTTTCTGCAAATTGTCACTATTATAGGATTTACCTAGTTTTTTTAACGTCAAACCAACGACTTCCCGCGATTGATTGAGTAAAGAAATTCGTCCTTTCAATTCTTCTCTCCACAAATCGCTCCAATCTTGTAATTCCCAATCAAAATTTTCTAACTTATCACGACGATAAATAATTACCGTATTACCCCAACGGTAAGGTGCAGCCCAAATTTGTCCTTGTTGATCTACAAAACCTTGATTATTACGTTTTACCAATTCTTGCCATTTTGAGGACAAATTAGCCCAATTTTTCAATTTTTCGCCAGACAATGGTTGAATTAGCTTGTTTTCGATGGCATCTTTTAACCAAAAATCTCCCAAAGTTACTAAATCGCTCTTGCTTGGTTGAGATTCGCTAAACGGAAGGGATAACTTAAAACCTTCAGATTTTTTTGCTCCTGTTTGGTATTTTTTCAAGCTTTGCAATCCCTTGAATAATTCCTGTAACTGTACCACCGGAGAGAATTTTAACTGAATTTTTGACGATAAAGTTTTCTGAAATTGGTTCAATATCCTTCCTGGAATAGAACCTTTGAGTACTTGGATTCTTAATTGGGGCTGTTGGGAAGCATTACATCCTACAAGCAACTGCGACATTAGGAGTGTGGATGTACCGAACAAAAATGACCGTCTACGCATTTATTTTGTTGTTAAATTATAAATCCAGCAATAACCAGCAATAATATACATTCTAATAACTGCTTTAAGCATTGTAACTAATAGATTCTGCAAATTGGTGATATCAGAACTCGCTATTGTATTTGATATATCTTTAGTTAGAAGTAACTGACTTATGTTATTGGTTGAATATATTTATGAAAATCGTTAGTATAGACAAAATATTCGATCTGACCTGACAAAAACTAAGAAGCGCGATCGCCCTCTCAAAACCCCTAGCGATCGCCCTTTAACAAAATACTGGCAAACTCCTTGATATATCTAGCTTAGATACAAAATACTTATTTTAACGTCAGTCAAAAAATTACTCTAATTATTTAGCGCTGATTCTCTTGATATTTATGGAAAAGTATTGATATATATCGATTTGTGCAAAAAAGTCAAGAGATTTTGTTTGTCTAGCAAACTATAAAATATTGAGCAGCTACCCGAATCATTCTGTAAACTTGTTATGTTAATTTATGGATTAAGGAATTTAGTATCGGCTGGGAATTTAAAACTTATCAAAACTTAAAAGTTAAATAAATCATAAATATAGCTAACTTCAACAGCAAAAATAATAATATAGGTAAACATATTGAACTAGGGTCTGAAATGGAGCAAATCAAAAATCAGGTGTTGAATTTGAGTCATAAACTGGATGACCTTTATCAAGTAATTGAGCAGTTAGATCGTAAAGTGACTCAAGCTTTAGCCGAATCTAATTTAGCAAAAGCCTGTCAGGGTGAAGATCCTGAAGAAAAATTTAGTGATGCAAAACAATATCAGCTAAAGGGTTCGATTCGTTTTAATCCCGAGCTAGAACACAAAGATGTATTAGTAGACGACGTTTATCTAGACGGGAATTTTGAAACAGGAGATAACCAACTAACTCCAGATATTCAAATTCAACGACTTACAGCACAACTAACAGCAGCATACAATCGTATTGCCGCTTTAGAAGAGCAATTATTACTCAAAAGAATCAGATAGAAGCTTTTATACAAAAAAACAACTGAGTTCACCCTCTTCGGGCGTGTGCCAATCGCGACTACCGTCGTCGCATAAATTCCTAGATTTGCTAGTAACGGTCTAATTGGGCTTCAATTGCTTCAATAAATTGGTATTGTTCCCAGTTTGCGATCAAAGAAGCAGCAATGCAAGCACCTCCAGCACCCATACCCTCTTTAACGAATCCTTGTTCGTAAGCTTGTAATTGAACATAACGAGAATCGTCAAAACATAGTCCAGTGGCAATTAGAGATGGTGTTATGATGCTTTTTCTACCTATCTGCTGGGCTAATTCTGTTGTATGACAAGTAGAATCTTCTGCAACCCAACGAGTAGTACCGATAACGATTTCTTCTGGTTGCCAAGACAAATTATAAAATTGGGCGATCGCACTTGCTAAAGCAAACACAGCCAGCATTTGTGTACCACCAGCAAGCATTACACCACCATGACGACTAGCAGCGATCGCCATTCCAGCCACAGCAACCTGCATCGGATCTCCCACCCCAGCAACTAGCCGCAGTGGATCTAAAGAATTTTGGATTTTAGATTTTGGATTTTGGATTTCCCCTTGTCTCCCCCTCTCCCCATCCCCCCCTCTCCCCA
>JBHJOU010000932.1:0-7871 GCA_050329355.1 Rivularia sp. (in: cyanobacteria) | reverse complement strand
CAAGCTAGAGAATCTTTGCAAACAGGAGCTATGCAACTCCTAGCAGCAGTTAGACCTGCCTTAAACGGCGATTTAACGGTACGTGCGCCGATTACCGAAGATGAACTAGGTACTATTGCCGACGCTTACAACAATACATTACAAGCATTGCGCCAAATCGTCCTCCAAGTACAAGCAGCGGCTCAACAAGTTGCGGAAACTTCTATTAAAAGTAACCTGTCGCTAATCGGATTGACAGACTTAGCACAACAACAGTCAAGGGAAATTAACGGCTCTTTAACCGAGATTCAGCAGATGGTTGATTCTACCCAAGAAGTAGTCGCAAACGCCGAATCCGTACAAGCAGCAGTCCAAAAAGCCAACCAAACCGTAGATTGCGGCGATGCAGCCATGAATATGACTGTAGAAGCCATTCAAGCAATCCGCGAAACAGTTGCTCAAACCAGTAAAAAGATTAAGCGTCTGAGTGAATCCTCCCAGAAAATTTCCAAGGTAGTAAACTTAATCAGCAACTTTGCAACTCAAACCAACGTACTAGCTTTGAACGCAGCAATTGAAGCAACCCGTGCAGGTGAATATGGTAAAGGCTTTGCAGTAGTAGCCGATGAAGTACGTTCACTGTCTCGTCAATCAGCAGCAGCAACCATCGAAATTGAAAAACTAGTCCAAGAAATCCAAGAAGAAACCAGTGAAGTAGCAGTAGCCATGGAAACAGGTATTCAGCAGGTAGTAGAAGGTACAAATCTAGTCAACGAAACCAGACAGAACCTGAACGACATTGTTGATGCAACTGCCGAAATCAGCGAATTACTGCAAAGAATTACCGATGCAACCCAAACCCAAATGGTGCAATCAGTATCAGCCACAGCATCCATGAAAGACGTAGCCGAGATTTCCCAAAGAACTTCCACCGAAACTAACAACATTGCCGTAGTCTTCCAACAGTTATCTGAAATGGGACAAGAATTGTTAGCAAGTGTAAGTAAGTTTAAAGTCAATTGAATTTTAGATTTTAGATTTTAGATTTTGGATTATGAATGAGGTGGAATTCAAGAGGAGAACTAAGCAGCTAGCGTTGCGAGTAATCCGTTTAATAGAAGCTTTAGAAGCACTTCCCCATAACTTAACTGCTCAAGTTATTAGCAAGCAATTAATTCGTTCGGCAACTTCTGTAGGTGCTAATTACCGTTCAGCTTGTCGGGCTAAATCAACTGCCGATATTATTGCCAAATTGAGCTTGGTTGAAGAAGAAGCAGATGAAAGTCTTTACTGGATGGAACTGATTGTTGAATCAGCTTTAATCCCACAAGAAAAATTAACTAACTTGATGTCGGAAACTAGCGAGATTTTAGCAATGACTGTTGCATCTATTAAAACTTTACGTATTAAATCCCAACATTCAAAGTCCAAAATTTAAAATCTGATGAGCTTTGCTGATTGAATTTATGAATTTGTCAAGGTAAATTTATGCTCTTATGTAGCAAAGCCTAAAATCCTCGACACTGGCTCATTGAGGAAACCACCAGAATCGCAGTGTCCCCAAAATCCAAAATCTAAAATCCAAAATCCAAAATTGAAATCATGATTACCGACTCTTCGATCCGCGAACAAGGATATCTTTATTTTCTCAGTGAAGCTCCAGAATTACTGCAAACTATTGAACAAGAACTTTTCAGTTTAGTTGAAGAGCGAAGTACTAATAAAGTGCATAATTTAATGCGAGCTACTCATACACTTAAAGGTGGGGCTGCTAATGTTGAATTAGAATCAATTACTAAAATCGCTCATTCTTTAGAGGATGTTTTCAAGGCTTTATATAATCCTGAAGTCGAAATTGATTCTTATCTGCACTCTTTACTATTACAGGCTTTTGAGTGCTTACAATTATGTTTAACCTCGGAAATGACGGGGACTAAAATTGATGATGATGAATTGATGCAGCGAGCTGCTTCGGTATTTGCACAGTTACAAGAAAAACTCGGTGATGCCTTTGGTGCTGAAGCTCATATTCCTACTTCTGAGGAATTGGGTTTTGACATTGTATTATCAATTTTTGAAACAGGTGTTACTCAACGTATAGATAGTATTCAAGAGTTACTCAAAAATCCTCCCGCAACTACCGAAATTGCCGGTTTTTTACGCACTCAAGCTGAAGTTTTTACTGGACTCTCCGAGTCGTTAAATTTACCTGGCTTCGGTCAAATTACTCAAGCTATTCTTGCTGCATTAGAGGCTAATCCTTCTCAAGCCTTGGAAATTGCTAAAATTGCGAATCGGGATTTACAGCAAGCACGAAAAGCTGTTTTAAATGGCGATCGCGAACGTGGTGGAGAACCTTCACAGGCTTTGCTTGCTTTTTCGCAGCCTGGAGCAGTTAATTATCAAGATGAGACAGAAGATTTATCTGTAGATTCAAAAAATGAATCATTAGAAACTGAATCTTTTTCTATGTCTTTAAGAAAGGAGATAGAACAATTATATGATTTTTTTACAACAGGTAATCTCGATAACGAACCTCTCAAGCCAAAGTCAGCAAAGTTTCATTTAAAAGTGATTCGGTATATTTTAAGTTGGTTTAACCATGAATTAGATATTCCAAAAGAAAACCTTGGCTTGCACCTACTTATTCCCAAGGATAATATTGAAAAATCTATGGAGTATGTCGAGAATTGGCTACAAGAATTTATTGAATTTTTGCAAGATGATTCTGATAGTAAAAATCTCTCCCTTTACCGTATTGGTGGTATTTTAACGGTACTTTTAGCAGTTGCAAAATTTAAATATTATCAAGGGAATCTAGAAAATTACTTGATAATTGAAACTTTACAAACCAAAATTGCAGATATTGCAAAACAATATAAAAATTATTCTCCTGTGGCTGCTAAAGAAAAAAATTGGCTTGATAGTCCAAAATTAAAAAAATTATTAGAAATCAAAAAAGCATCTCCTACAATTGCTGTAAACCAAGATGAAAATATTGTAGAAGCAATTTGGGGAGAAGAAGTCAGCGGTACACCGCCGTTACACGAAGGTACCTACACTGAAGGACTTTCTCCGGTAAATTCAATTATACATAACCATGGTATTGAAGATACAAAAACGGGATTTCAATCTGATACTGTAGTAAATAAACTTACTAAGTCTAAATCATTAGCCTGTATTGATGATAATGAGATAGATGGAGATTCTTGCGAGACAATTATCGAATTTCCAACTAATTCAGTTACTAAAACTGAAAATAAAATCGAAGAAAAATCACCAACAACTGTTAGAAATTCTAAATTACCTGCTTTTGTACGTGTAGATGTAGAAAGTTTACAACGGCTTAATTATTTAGCAGGAGAATTACTAATTTATCAAAAACGTCGAACTTCTCAAGATGAACAGCTTAAAGAAACAATTAAACAGTTATCCAAAAAGTTACAAAAACATCAACAAACTTTAGAACAATTACAGGAATTACCGATACAGTCTCAAAATTTAGTATCGCGAAATACCCTGAATGTTGCCTTTGTAGATTTTGATTCTTTAGAAATGGATGACTACACAGAGTTTCATTTAGGATTGCATGAAGCTACCGAACAAGCAATTCAATTACAGGAAATTATCGAATCAGCAAATGTAATTTTTCAGCAATCTAGTCAAATTCACGAGAAAAAACAGCGATTAACTCTTGGTATTATTGATAATTTAGTTGAAGCCAGAATGTTACCTCTGGGTAATATTTTAAATCGTTTTCCCCAAATGGTACAAAATCTCAACAACGTTCACGGTAAAAATGTCAAATTGCAACTGAGTGGTGGTGGAGTTTTAGTAGATAAAGCAATTGCTGAAAAGCTTTATGAACCATTATTACATTTGGTGCGTAATTCTTACGATCATGGTATTGAATCAGCCAAAGTTCGTTGCGATCGCGGTAAATCAGAACAAGGTTTAATTGAAATTTGTGCTTACAATCGAGGTTCTCAGACTGTTATCGAAGTTCGAGATGATGGTGGAGGATTAAATTTTGAAAAAATTCGCGCTAAAGCAATCGAATTAGGATTTTTACGTCAAGATAGGCAATTTGATCAACACGATTCAATATTGATCGAAGAATTATTAGATTGTTTATTTGCACCAGGATTTTCCACTGCTAGTAAAGTCAGCGATATTTCCGGGCGGGGTATTGGGTTGGATATTGTCCGCGCTCAATTACAAGCACTCAATGGTTCTATTGCAGTTTACTCACAACCCCAGCAAGGAACAACATTTGTACTCAAAATGCCTTTTTCTATGACTACTGAAAAATTAATGATAGTTCAAACCGGAGGTGCTGCTTACGCACTACTCTTAGACAGTATTGCGAAAATATTGCTTCCATCTCCCGAACAAATTAAACAGTTTGAAAATAAAAAAGTTCTTTACTGGAATACTGGTAAAGAAGATCGTATGGTAAACTTGCTGAATCTTTCAGATTTAATGCAATATAATCGTTCATTTAATAGTGAAAATATTTTACATAATCAATCAGTGATTAATCATGCCGAGCAAACCGTAAATCCTATACTATTACTACGCAATAATGACCAAATTTTAGGTTTAGAAATCGACCAAATTATCGGCGAACAAGAATTAGTAGTTAGACCTTTAGGTCAAGCAATTGCTCCACCAAAATATGTTTATGGTTGTAGCAGTTTAGCTAATGGTAATTTAATTCTAGTCATAGATGGTACTTTATTACCATCTATGAGCGAAATGCAGGCATCAATTGATTATATGGTGCTACCATCAGCGGCTTCTTTAAATAAGAAAGCTTTACAAATGTCGGGAGAAATTATTACATCTAAAGCGTTACTTACTGCTTCTAAATCTCCAAATAATCCTCAAATTACTGCAGAAAATCCGGTAAAATCTCCAAAAATAGTTTTAGTCGTAGATGATGCAATTAGTTTGCGGCAAACTATTTCTTTGACTTTACAAAAATACGGTTATCAAGTAATACAAGCCCAAAATGGTGTAGAAGCTTTAGAAAAATTACAGCACCATCCCCAAATTGATTTGGTGATTTCCGATTTAGAAATGCCCCGAATGAATGGGTTTGAATTATTAAGTAACCTACGCCAAAATTCGGATTTAGCTAATCTACCCGTAGTTGTTCTGACTTCTCGTAGTGCCGAAAAACATCGTCAGCTTGCACAAGCATTAGGAGCAAATGCTTATTTAACTAAGCCTTATTTAGAACATGAGTTTCTTTCTAAAGTTGAGCAATTAGTAATGAGTAATTGATACAACATACCTCTGTGAAAATAAATTATGCGTTACCCAAAATCCTTGTAGAGACGCGAAATTTCGCGTCTCTACATTCTTTGCCGGAGATATCTAATCCCCGAATTCAGGAAACTGATGCTAACATCATGAATCTAGATATATACTTAAACTCCATTCTCCCGGTTTATGAGGTTCTTGATGCGTCGGATGCTTTATTGGGTAGCTCCTTTTAGCCTACTTGCTGGATGTTCCGCTGTCGAAATTCTTGAACCACCAATATCTCCACTACCGGAAACTCCCTTAAAATCTCCTGATTCACTGATGCGCTCCGATCATCTTTCACCTTTGGAACAGCGAGTAATTGCTGAAATGAATTTAGCTCGGACGAATCCAAAAGCCTATGCTGCTATATTAGAAGATTATAGAAAACGCTTTGAAGGTAAACGGGTCAAAATTTCTCAAAATGTTTATTTAATAACTCAAGAAGGTGTTCCTGCTGTTGATGAAGCCATTAGCTATCTAAAAACGGTTTCTCCCGTACCTCCTTTAACTGCTTCCAAAGGAATGTCTTTGGCTGCGAAAGATCATGTTAAAGACCAAGGACCTAAAGGTATCGTTGGTCACAACGGTAGCGATAACAGCGACCCTTTTAAACGTTTAAACCGCTACGGAAAATGGCAGGTTACTGCTGGGGAAAATATCAGTTATGGTTCCCACACTGCAAGGGATATTGTCATGCAGCTAATTATTGATGATGGAGTTAGCGATCGCGGTCATCGCACAAATATGTTCAACCCCAATTTTAAAGTATCCGGTGTTGCTTTCGGAATTCACACCACCTACAGGCAGATGTGTGTTATTACTTATGCCGGAGGATATCAAGAATCAGTTAACAGTTATCAGTGAACAGTGACTAATCAAAAGCTATGCTGTTAACCAACATTAAAGCTTTCTACTTTCTTATTGGAGAATCTAAACCTAATCTTTTTTTCTCATAAATCTCAATTGCCAAATCACATACTCTAGATAATAACTGTTCACTGATAACTGTTCACTGATAACTGTTCACTGTTTCCCCTAATGCACCTCAACGCTTATACTCAAGGTCAAGGTTTTCCCATTCTTTGCTTACACGGACATCCCGGTTCGGGTTTGAGTCTTTCTGTATTTACTGATAGTTTATCAAAACGCTTTCAAACTATCGCTCCAGATTTACGGGGATATGGCAAAAGTCGCTATTCGGAAAATTTTGCTATGACCGACCATTTAAGCGACTTGGAAGCCCTTATAGACCGCTTTCAGATTGAAAAATGTTTAGTGTTAGGATGGTCTTTAGGCGGCATTTTAGCGATGGAATTAGCTCTGCGACTTCCACAGCGAGTCAGTGGGTTGATTTTAGTCGCGACAGCCGCAAAACCTCGCGGTAATCATCCACCGATTACATGGCAAGATAATCTTTATACGGGTATTGCTGCTCTTTTAAGTTTGGTAAATCCCAATTGGCAGTGGAATATTAATACATTTGGAAAGCGCTCTCTGTTTCGCTACTTAATTCAACAACATACTCCCACTGCTTACGGCTATATTGCCCGTGATGCCATACCGGCTTACTTCCAAACTTCCAATTATTCAACTCGCGCTCTTTATTCGGCAATTAGGGCTGGATACAACAAAGTTAATCATTTAAGTCAAATTCAATGTCCTTCTTTGGTTCTCGCGGGTACAGAAGACAGACACATCACATTTGAAAGCAGTTTGGAAACTTTCCAGCATCTGCACAATTGTAAACTGCATCGTTATCCAAATACTGCCCATCTGTTTCCCTGGGAAATTCCCCACCAAGTATTAAGCGATATTGACTGTTGGTTGAAGGATAATCCCCAAACCGTAGGATTTTAGATTTTAGATTTTAGATTTTGGATTTTGGATTTGAAAATTTCTTGTTACCTAATATCTTTCACAGAGCCGCATAATTAACACTTTTCTTTTTAACGCGATCGCGTAATACAAGCAAAGCTATCGCAATTTTTAGATGATGATATCTTTCTCATTCGCTTTCTTTACAGCTATTTAAATAAATCTTCTCGATCAATATCATTTCTTCTGGTAGATTATTTATTTTAAATCCTAATTCGGATCATAACCCTGCTTTCTGTCTTAAGGATGATTTGTTTATCTACCCATTGACTTCTGCTGTAATACGTCTGTAGTATATAAAAATTGAAGGCAAAACTGCACAAAAAACAAGCGCGTGCATCATGGCAAACTTACGAGATATTATTAATTCCTATCGTCCCTACTGGGGACTGAGTATATTTAGCATTGCAGCATCCAGTGTTTATGAAATTCTTGATTTAGTTGTGCCTTATGCAATTGGGCAGATATTAAATCTGCTTTCAGGGCAACCATTAGACGGATTTTTGAGAAGTGCGATCGCGACAATTTCTAATCTAACTAATTATCCAGTCAATCAAACTTTATCATTAAGTGTTTTATTGGGTTTAATTTTCGTTGTTACAGTGTTGAGAGCGCCGACACAGCCTTGGTTGAGCGGTTGGTTTCATTGGTATATTGCCTTGAAAGCGCGTCGCGATCAAAACCAACAATCAGTAGCAAAAATC
>JBHJOU010000974.1:0-3572 GCA_050329355.1 Rivularia sp. (in: cyanobacteria) | reverse complement strand
TCTTTCATTAACGTCCATTGTTCTAAAGTGGCATCGATTTCGATAATTTTTTCCGCAGCTTGACGAGCTAAAACTAATATTTCTTCGTCTTCGACTAAACTTGCTAAAGTAAAATCTGGAACACCCGATTGTCGAGTTCCCAAAACTTCACCAGGACCTCGAAAACGCATATCCATTTCTGAAATAAAAAACCCGTCTTGAGATTGTTCTAATACTTTCAATCTTTGTTGAGCATCAGCGCTGCGAGAGCCGCTGATTAAAATACAAAAAGATTGCGCTGCACCACGACCAACACGTCCCCGCAATTGATGCAGTTGCGACAACCCGAATCTCTCCGCGTTTTCAATTAACATGACTGTTGCATTCGGGACATCTACACCTACTTCCACCACAGTAGTAGAAACCAGAATTTGGGTTTCGCGATCGCGAAATTTAGTAATTGCAGCGTCTTTGTCAGCGGAACTCATGCGACCATGGAGTAATCCTACCTGAAATTCGGGGAATACTGCTTCCTGCAACTTTTTATGTTCCTCCACTGCGGAGCGTACATCTAATTTTTCGGATTCTTCTACCAAAGGTAAAACCACATAAACTTGTCTTCCTTGAGCAATTTCTCGGCGAATCAAATCATAAGCGTGACTGCGTTCACTTCCTCTCAAAGCTGTAGTTTTAATCTTCTGTCTTCCCGGTGGTAATTCATCAATTTGACTTACATCTAAATCACCGTGAATTGTCAGCGCTAAAGTTCGCGGAATCGGAGTTGCAGTCATAGTTAAGACATGAGGCTGTTCACCTTTTTGCTGTAACCGCGCTCGTTGCTGTACTCCAAAACGATGCTGTTCGTCAATTACCACTAAACCCAATCGCTGAAAGTTTACTGGGTCTTGAATTAAAGCATGGGTTCCGACTAAGAGTGGTAATTCTCCCGTTTCTAACTGAGCGTGAATTTGTCGTCTTTTTGCAGTTTTAGTAGAGCCTGTCAGTAAATCTACTGGTAAATGTAGGAGGTTAAACCAGCTAACTAATTTACGATAATGTTGTTCTGCTAAGACTTCTGTGGGAGCCATTAAAGCAGCTTGATAGCCGGATTGAATTGCTGCAATAATTGCAATCACCGCCACAATAGTTTTACCAGAACCGACATCTCCTTGTACCAAACGATTCATTGGTGTAGATTTTTGTAAATCCTTGAGAATATCTTGGATAACTCGTTGTTGCGCTCCTGTTAATTGAAACGGTAATATTTCATGGAATTGTTTTAATAACTCACCTTGGGGAGCTAGAATGGCGCTAGTTTGAATTTGACGCGCTTTTTGTTGACGTTGTAGTAAACCCAGTTGTAGATAGAAAAACTCATCGAATACCAAACGACGACGTGCTGCTCGTAAACTATCGCTATCGGCAGGAAAATGGATATTATTAATTGCTTCTTTTAATTCCATTAATTGATATTTCTTTAATAAACCCTTTGGTAAAGGTTCTTTCAACTGCGCGGTTGCCGGTAAAGCCGCAATTACCGCTTGTCGCACCGTATTAGCTACCAATCCTTCCGTCAAGGAATATACTGGCACGACTCTACCCACAGTCAGGGATTCAATCGCATCTCCCGGATTTGCTAAAACTTCTAATTCTGGATTATCAAGAGTTAAACCGTATTTAGTTTCCTTTACTAATCCACAAGCAGCTACAGTACTACCCGATTCGTAGCGACGCTTCATACTTTCTTGCCAAGGGCGACTGCTATAACGAGCGCCTGCGTAAAAACGACTAATTTTTAAAATACCGGAGTTATCTTTTAACTGAATTTCTAAAATCGATAATTTCTTATTTTTAGGGCTACAAAAACAGTTACAGCGCTTCACCGTTGCCACTAAAGTAACTGTTTCACCTGGTTGTAGTTCAGCAATACATACTTGATTAGCGTAATCAATATGGTCGCGGGGAAAGTAAAATAGTAAATCGCGCACCGTATCCAAACCAAGACGTTGTAATTGACCAGCTTTTTTAAAGCCAATTTGAGGTAAATCGTTGAGTTTTTGGTCTAAATCCGGTGCAAGTCGGCGATTTACCTCAGCGACAATTTTAGTTTTAGGAATTTGGACTTTTGACTGGGAATCATAGTTATTGAAATTATTGACAGTGCTTTCCTCTTCCCCTTGATGTTGTAACTTGTAAAGATACCGGCGAGTTTCCGCCACCAAATGCTGTCTATCCTCAGTTTCCAGATTTGGATAATTTGCAAATTTAACAGCAAACTCCTGCCACCGACGACGTTCATCTGTAGGTAAGCCGACAGGAAATTGACCAAAAGTTAAAGTCAGAAACTCATTGAAGAGATATTGTCTACCCTTCAAGTTAATAAAACCTTGTTCCGTTTCCACCGTCAAGGCTTTTTGCAATCTAATCCAATCTGGTTTGTCATTCGTCATTTACGATTAATTAATAGTTGACCTTTAACCTTTAACCTTTAACCTTTAACCTTTAACCTAATCCTCATACCAACTAGCACGCCAAGCAGCCTCTGCATTAGCTACAGAACGCTCTCGCTGTTTCTTTTGATATTCTCTTCCCAACTTGGCTAATTGATTCAAAATATTGCGAATCTGCTGGCGTTCGGAAGAAAGTTTAACATCAGCAAATTCGATTTCAACTAACCGTAAGTTTAAAGCCATGACTTGAGTCAAGCTTTCCGCATCCAATTGCTTTTCTTCACTTTCAATTCCAACAACCAAGCTAAGTAAATTTGGAGGCCCAGGAATCATTTCCGTAGATGCTTCCACAGAGGCTGCTGCTGCTTCTAAAATAGGTTCAGGCAATTTTTGAGGTAGAATATTAGCCTTTTGTAATAAACGATTGCCATCACGGGACAAACTTTTCAATATATAAGTAATAGCTCTTTCTAAGTTTTTTTGCCAAGCAGCTAATTCCATAGGATTGGAAGTATTTGGGCTAAACCAGTTTTTCCAATCTTTACTCAATGCGGGTTCTAAGGACAACATGGGAAAAGAAAAATTCTGAGAAAAAGATGGTATTTTAACGTTTGGCGGAATTGAAGTATAGGGAGCATGAGACAAATTATTTGTCAATTGTGCATCATCTTCTGCTTCTAATTCTCGGGCAATTTCTGCTAAATCTTGATCATCTTCCATATCCAATTCTTCAGAAATTTCTGCTAAATCTTGATCATCTTCTATATCCAATTCTTGAACAATTCCTGCTAAATCTTCTTCCTCAATCTCTAAGTTTTCCTCTAGATGTTCTTGATTATTTTCTTCTATTGTTTCTTTATGCTCATTTTCATCAACAACAATTTCTTCTTCTTCTTTTAACTCCTGATCATGAATTAAAGCTTGCATATCTTGGGATGCAGATTTTGCTAAATTACGCATAGCTTGCTGCAATTTTTGGCGTTGATTTAAAGATAATTTCAGAAACTTTTCTGGATAACCTTGAGTACACAGATGATAGCTTGCTAAAATCAACTGCTGACATACAGCTTTTCCCAAAACCGACAAATAACTCTCATAAGCATTTTTCAGTTGTATTGCGATCGCGCTGATGGCTTTTTCTAG
>JBHJOU010000437.1:0-6868 GCA_050329355.1 Rivularia sp. (in: cyanobacteria) | reverse complement strand
AATCCCAAGAATTAATTAGAAAAAATATTATTTCCGGTTATGAAAAACCTTATCAAGTTAATGCCATCAAAAAAGATGGTTCTATATTTATGGTGGAAATTGAAGGTAAAATAATTTCTCAAAGTTCTCAAAATATACGGGTAGCAGTGATTAGAGATATTACAGAATGCCATCGAGTAGAAACAGCTTTGCACGCAAGAGAAAATCTGTTGCGACTACAAAATCAAACTTTAGTAGAATTGGCTAACAGTAAAACTTTTATCAAAGGAAATTTAGTTGATTTTGTACGGGAAATTACTCAAGCAGCAGCAACAATTTTGGATGTTGAACAAGTAGGTGTTTGGCTGTATAACGAAGACTGTTCTCAATTAGAAAGTGTTGATTTATACAATCGTAAAATCAGCAGCCATTCACAATCAATTGTTTTAAAAAAAGAAGATTATCCCAACTATTTTACGGCTTTAGAAACAAATATTAATTCTGTGAATGATAGTTCAAAATTTATTGCCACTCAAGAACTATCAAAATTTTATCTTACCGTATTTGGTGTGACATCTGTATTAAACGTACCGATTTGGCTTGGTGGTTCCGTGGTAGGTATAGTATGTCATGCATACTTTGATAGCGATATATCTTCATCTCATCAATGGACTTTGGAAGAAGAACGTTTTGCGATCGCGATCGCAGATTTTTTAACATTAGCAATAGAAGCAAGCGAGCGTAAAGCCGCAGAAAAAGCATTAAAACAAAGTGAAGCCCAGTTTAGAGCAATTTTTGAACGTTCTTCTATGGGTATTTGCTTAGTAGATATCAAAGGAAGAATTGTTGATATCAATCCAGCGCTGTGCAAAATACTCAGATATAATTTTCACGAACTGAAGCACAAAAATTTTACAAATTATATTTGTTTTGAAAAGGGTGATTTAGAACTTTACAAACAATTGATAGGGGGTAAAATTGAGCGTTTGGAAATTGAAAGAAGGCTTTTGCATAAAGATGGTGGTACAGTTTGGACTCATTTAAGTATTTCTTTGATTGTATATAATAATGGTAAACCCAAGTTTTTTCTTGCCATTATTGAAGATATCAGCGAACGTAAAGAAACTGAATTAGAACTACGTAAAAGTAAAGAAGCCGCAGAAGTTGCCAGTAGAGCGAAAAGTGAATTTTTAGCAACTATGAGCCATGAATTGCGAACTCCTCTCAATGCAATTATGGGTTTATCGCAATTACTTCAACAAGAGATTGTTGGTTCTATAAATGATAAACAAAAAGAATATATAGACTGTATATACAGCAGTGGTTTACATTTATTGGAATTAATTAATGATATCCTTGATTTATCAAAAGTAGAAGCAGGAAAAGAAGAATTATCGTTGTTTCCTTTGCGGGTAGAAGATTTATGTAATTACGTGATTTCAACAGTACGCGAACGTGCTGAAGAAAAAGGATTAAAATTAAATTTTTCAATTGATAAAAGAGTAGAAACTTGCATTGCTGATGAACGAAGAATTAAACAAATGCTATTAAATCTACTCACCAATGCAATTAAATTTACTTCTGTTGGTTCAGTTTCATTACAAGTCATGAAAATGTCTCAAGGAATTGCATTTCGGGTATCTGATACTGGTATTGGCATTAAACCACATCAATTTCAATATTTATTTGAACCTTTTACGCAACTTGATTCTCGGTTAAATCGCCAGTACGAAGGTACTGGATTGGGTTTAGCTTTAACGCGCAAATTAGCCCGTTTACATGGTGGAGATGTAACCGTAGAATCAACTTTTGGGAAAGGTAGTCAGTTTACTTTATTTCTTCCCGACAACGAATTTCAAGCAGAAAATCAAATAGAAAAATGGGAAGCAAAAATCAACAATATTAATAATTTAATATCTTCCACAGATCCTTTAATAAATAAACGTATTTTACTGATAGAAGACGACACACATACTGGCACATTATTACAAGATTATCTACAAACAATTGGCTATCAAGTTGAGTGGATGGTAGATGGAAAAGATTTTCTAGATAAAGTCAGAATTTACCAACCTAATCTAATTTTATTAGATATCCAGTTAGGAGATTTTAGTGGTTGGGACTTACTTACTTCTTTGCGACAAACTTCAGATTTAGAAGATAAACTTGTAGTCGTTATGACACCGAGTCCTGATGATGATGTAAGAGATAGATATATTCAAGCTGGTGCAAATGATTTTGTGAGTAAACCAATTGGTATTGTAAAATTAGAATTGATATTAATGCGGTACTTTAATTAAAAAATAGGATGGGTAATTGGTAATTGCTAATGGGTAATAAATAATCAATAGCTGATAATTAATTATGATAAAACTTGACCAATTTTTGAAATTGTTGGGTGTAGCACAAAGTGGAGGACAAGCCAAACACATGATTGTGGAAGGTGATGTCAAAGTTAATGGTATCTTAGAAATTCGTCGAGGTAGAAAGTTAGTAACTGGGGATAAAGTCACCGTGGGAACGCAAACTTTTGAAGTTAAAGATTTGGAAAAATTGTAAATATAGTTAGAGATGTTTTTGTACTAGTTGATGGTTGATGTTTTTGCTGCGGTTTAATTAAATTAAATAAGGTAATTATTAAAGGTAAAACCAAGGCTAAAACCACAATAATTGCAGTAATTTTAAATATTACAGGTCGTTTATGTCCCTTTGTCGGATAACCGCAGCTTAGACAAATTTCCTCTTCACTACTGTTGAGAACACCACAAACTTTACAAGGTTCTAAAGACATTTTTATATATTTATATTTTGATGATCAAATTAATGTTATAACCAAAAACGCAGCCAATACCAAAATTTATCGCCGAAAACTGCTGAGAATAAACCACATACCACTGCCGATATAAATATTATCCCTAATAAAGCAGCAACTGTTAGAGCTTCAGCTACTAATCCTAACGCAATTGCCAAGAAAATACCAAATATGAATCCGCAACCAAAACGAGCAGTAAATTCAGCGTGCTTATCCTTTTTTCGATCTGAGTTATTGTTTTTATTCATTAATTTGGGATGTTTGGAAGAAGTTGCTTATATTTATACTTCCCAAATCAAGTTAAATTTGAACACACTTTTTATAATTATGTGTAATATCAAGTCCGGATGATTAATTATTATTCTTTATTGACTGTTCTGCCTATTTCAGCAATCTTTAAATCACAATAAACCATATTCTTCTCCGGTTGTTTGATCCAATAATTAAAAAGCAATTCATCCCCTAGTAAACTAAAGGATGAATTATCGGAAACTTTAGGATTTAATGAGTATTGCTTTTCACCGGCATCGTCACGTTACCGTGAGCTTTACCATTACCGTTCCCATTACCGTTATTACGTGGTAAAATTACACCGTAACCACCGTGATTACGCTCGTAAATCACATTAATCTCATTGGTTTCGCTGTTCTGGAACATATAAAAATCATGTCCAACCATTCGTAATTGTTCCAAAGCTTGGGAAATTGTCATCGGTGGCATGGCAAAATATTTAGTGCGAACTACTTCTTCGGGTAATTCGGGAGTGCGATCGCCAATTAAATCCGTGACTACTGCATCTGGAATTACTTCTTCAATGGTGTTGTTGTCAGCATGAATAGTGAGATCGCGTCGTCGTTCCTTATATTTTCGCAGTTGACGGGCAATTTTATTCGCGACTAAATCAATACTGGCATATAAATTTTCGCTGCTTTCCTCGGCACGGATCACATTACCGTTAGCGTAAATCGTTACTTCCGCTATCTGATGTGAATTAATTCTGGGATTTCGAGCCACGCTCAAATGCACATCCACTTCGTTGGTAATATGCTGGAAATGATTTACTGCCTTTTCTATTTTCTGATGCACGTATTCCCGAATAGCATCGGTGATTTCAATATTTTTGCCGTGGATGACAAGCTTCATAAAAAACTCTCCCGCTCGAATACTTTATTTGGTATGAAGAAAATTTGAACAAAAAGCTACGGTAAATATTGCAAGTACCGTTTTTACTTTCCTAAACTTTTCGCTTAATGCGAAATTTTCTTGTATTTAAGTTAAACTCCGACTCAATCAAATTTCAATCCATAAAATTAGATAGATATCGTTCTTCCTTGGCACTTTGGCTTGTAGAGAACTCCTCCCCACACAAATGAGCTATATATTCAAATTAACACTTGATTTTTTAGAAAACTGCTTTATGTGACTTTCCTTTAAAATCCTTTGCATTGCTTGACATTTATTTATTCAATCACGGTAAGTTGAAACACATTGAGTGTTTTACACTGCTTGCTTTTTACTAGTTTTCGTAGTATGTACACCACTAATAACCGATGTTCATTATATAATCAAGCAGTAATGCCATACTTGGATGCGTGGATGTGGCAAAAAGAACTTCATAGTCAACGTATTAAAGACCCAAGTTTAGATGATGTGTTGATATTGCTAGAGCATTGCCCCGTATACACTTTAGGACGAGGAGCAACCAAGAAATTTCTCAATTTTGACCCCGATAAAAATACTTACGAAGTGCATCGAATTGAACGAGGTGGTGAGGTAACTTACCATTGTCCCGGACAATTGGTGGGGTATCCGATTTTAAATTTACAGCGTCATCGTCAAGACCTACATTGGTACTTACGTCAACTCGAAGAAGTATTAATTCGTGTTCTAGCAATTTACAAATTGCAAGCAGAACGTATACCATCGCTCACTGGTGTATGGTTAGAAGGACGTAAGGTGGCAGCGATTGGCATAAAAGTAAGCCGTTGGATTACCATGCACGGATTTTCGCTGAACGTTTGTCCGGACTTGAAAGGCTTTGAGCGTATTGTACCTTGCGGTATATCCGATAAATCTGTTGCCAGCTTAACTGAATGGATTCCCGGTATTACCTGCACCGAAGTCCGGATTCACGTTGCACGCTGCTTTGCTCAAGTCTTTAACCTGGAATTAATCGAGCAATCCCCATACAATCTTCATCAAGGTTGAGGGTATCACCTTGAGTAGGATAGGATGAACCATCACCCAATATACTTTGTAGGTAATTATTTATGTTAAAGGGAACAGGGAACGGGGAACTTTATGGTTTAGTTAACAAATATTTATTTTTCTAAATAAAAATTATTAAAACCAGGCATTTAAGTTAAAGCTGACAAAATTGTTAGCGGTTATATGGAACATATAAGATATCCATCTATCCAAGATTTTATTAGTACATACCAATTTAAAACATATTTACTATTAATTTGTGAAAAGCGATATTTCACCTGAGTCAACTCAAACCTTCGGTACAGATTCACCGAAAAAACCCGAAGTACACGCTCCACCCTTAGTGGAATTCAATGAGCGTGACTGGAAAATCTTGGTGGAATTATTTGATAGAATTGACAGCGATGAAATAGAAGAAGATATTAACAAAAAATTGAGTTGGATGGTACCAGAACCCGCTTGGGAAGATGAACCTTTAGACTTTTTACGAGACTACTTGTAAGAAGAGTTAGGAGTGAGGAGTTAGGAGTGAGGAGTTAGGAGTTAGGAGTTAGTACCACCGGAGTGAGGAGTTAGGAGTTAGGAGTTAGTACCACCGGAGTGAAGAGTGAAGAGTGAAGAGTTAGGAGTTAGTACCACCGGAGTGAGGAATTATATTTGGTAGGGAATAGTTGATAAATTATGGAAAATATTGATAAATCAGTAACTTATGAAGGTGGATGTCACTGTGGTAGGGTACGTTTCCGGGTTGTAGTTGAAAATCATCAAGCTGACGACTGCAATTGTTCAATTTGTGCTAAAAAGGGTTTCTTGCATTTAATTGTGCCGCAAGATAAATTCACTTTGTTAAAAGGTGAAGAGAATTTAACAACTTACGCTTTTAATACTGGTGTAGCAAAGCATAAATTTTGTCGAAATTGTGGAATCCATTCTTTTTATATTCCCCGTAGTCATCCCGACTGTGTTGATGTGAATTTACGCTGTCTCGATGGTGATGTCATATCTCAATTTGAAATAGTACCTTTCGATGGTCGAAATTGGGAAGATAATATTCATCAATTAATAGGGAATAGGCAATAGGGGATTGGTAATTGGTAATTGGTAATTATCTCCCCATCCCCCCATCTCCCCATCCCCCATCTCCCCCATCTCCCCATCCCTTGGGAATTATCCCAACATCTGAATATTAGAAAAGATAAACTGCATGGTAACAGGTTTTCCTTCTACTTCAGTGGTAATTATCCGTTCGTTGAGGATGAAATAATCGCCAACTTTCTCGTATTTATCCTCAAAGTCGCTTTTTCCACCTTTTTGTTCACCTGTTGTGGGATCATGGTATACAGAATCATAGCGATGAGCAAGGTAGCCTTCGCCGGTATCATGAGTACTTTCTGTGTTGATTGTGACTACTACACCGTGAATGTGACGGTGAACCAGAACTACTTCGCGATCGCGAATCTTGTATTTATCCCCAGAAGCCTTACCACCGACTAAAACTTCTACTGCTCCAGATTCGTCGGTACTACCTTGAGTAAAAGTATTTTCTTTATGGGAGTCTTCAAATTCGCGTCTAATGCGGTGAATTGCAATTTCCCACAACTGATTGTTAATTGCTTCTTTGGTTTGTTCGTCTTCTATGTCAAAAACTTCGGCTTTCAGATTGGGGTTAACGCGGACTTTTCCTTTAAATTCTTTATCTTCATACTTGTAAGTCACATCTGCTGTGTAACCAGGGAAATTGTTGTCCCAAGTGTAACGGTTGTCGTAAGCAGCCTTTAAAATTTCGCGGGCTGAAGTTTGAGCTACTGTCATAATACTTCTCCTATCGTATGATAATTATGTTAACTTGAATCGAGAACAGCCCTACAT
>JBHJOU010000897.1:0-6702 GCA_050329355.1 Rivularia sp. (in: cyanobacteria) | reverse complement strand
AGGAGGGCTGCGACTTTGTAGATATTTAAGTGAGTTAATCAGAAGCCCTTCTCTACGCAATTGAAGAAAGCGTAGCGGTAGTTCAATTCGCTGCTCTCACAAGTCAATTCCCGCTATTTCTTCTTTATTTCATTTCTTTAATTGTATTTTTAGCATCCCTTTGTACTGAAGAGCCAAAAAACCGATGCTTGACGCACAGAAGACAGAGGAAAGAGATAAATAGAGAAAGCTAATGTTAGGGGCCGAAGGGAGTGGTTACTGATTAATTATTTCTAAAGGCAAAATTACGGTAAATGTAGAACCAATTCCTAATACAGATTCTACTTTAATTTCACCTTGAATTAGTTGAACAATTTGGGAAACTATTGCTAAACCTAAACCAGTACCATCAATAAGGCAAGAATCTCTTTTGGAATTAGCACGATAATAAGGATTAAAAATATTTATTAAATCTTCTTCAGAAATACCTACTCCAGTATCTGAAACGATAATTTTCCATTTATTTTTATTCACCCTATGACAGTCGATTTCAATTGTTCCGGATTCGGTATAGCGAATTGCATTACTCACAAGATTTGTCATCACTTGTTGTAATTTTAATCCATCTGTTACTACTAGTTGAGGAGCATTTTCACAATTAACTATTATTTCTGTTCTTTGATTTTCTAAAGAAGGTTGTAACATCTCCCGTACTTCTGCAATTAATTGACACGGATTAATTGATTCTAATTTTAATTTTACTTTTCCCGCTTCCAGACGAGAAATTTCTAATGCATTATTAATCAAACGTAATAACTGTCTACCACTACTTAATACACGCTCAATATGTTCTAAATTTCCAGAAGTATCTCTAACTTCCGATTTTTGTTTTTGTAACCGTAAAAATAAATCAGAATATCCAATAATTGATGTCAAAGGACTTTTCAATTCATGGGCTAAAAAAGAAAGATTATCTTGACTTGTGCGAAGGAACCGAGTTAACTCTTGATTGTGCAAAGTTAACTGATTTTGTAAATGTTTTAATTCCCCAATTCGTTGTTCTGTATAACTTTTAAAACAACGAGCAATTGCTTCATCCATTACACTATCAATTGAACGCATTACTTCAACTACTTCTATCGCTGTTGATTGCAATAAATGTTCTTCTAAAGTCGAAAATATAACTTGACGAAACAAATGATATTCTCTAGCTATCTCTGAAGCATCATAACCTTGTTCTGCACGCAGAATTCCATGGTTTAAACTCGCTTCTACTACCGACTCAAAATCATTTTCTTGATTTTTGCAAAGAACTGTTGCTAAAGCTAGTAAAACATATTCAAGATGATTTACTATAGCTAGACGAGATAAACCGCAGCTACTTTCAATCTGATTATCCTCATGAACTTTTTTAAACCAGTTTTCTACAATTATTTCTTTTTTTTCAAGAAGTAATTGACTAAAATCTTTCATATAATTTTCACAACTTTATTGCCTTTATTGTAAGGCTATAATGCTCCTTATTTATCTATATCAAGCCAAAAACCCCTTTTATCTATGGTCAGTCATAATGGTAATATTTAATTATCCAAATCATTGACATCACATTTTTTGAAGACAATATCGCCTATTTAATCAAACAATACTTCTGTAAACAATTTATCAAAACTTGCTGAAGAACCGCTTAATTAAAGAAAAATTACTCTAAAACAATCTATTTACTGCTTCTCGCTGTTCTTTATTCCTGATTGTTAATTTAACATCACAATTACGACGAGTGCGATTATATCTTGTCCCATTCTCAACAATCGGAAAAATCAAGATTTTCAAACTCAGAGTTTTTTCATAAACCCGCTTTTTAGTCCAGATAACTCAATATTGTTAATCAAATCTTAATTAATTTTTATTTATTCTAGTTAATAATAGTTGTGCTAATAATAATAATTTCTAATGTATAATCTAATCTCAATCTTAAGGAGGATGTTTTTTTGCTGCTATTTTTAAGATGCTACCTAGCTGAGTAGTTAAAGTTTGTACCTAATTGTATGAGTATAAGTTACTACGTATTATGGTAAGGGTGTATGAATAAAATTACGACCTTGTTGGCGGAATAAAAAGATGTTAGTAGGAATTTGAATTATGAATTCGTCGGAAGAACACAACAATAATAATATTTCGCGAGAAGCAGGACAAATAGTATCCACCAGAGATACTAGTAAGCCTGTAGGATATAGTAATCCTGAAATTCATGAAAATAATAGCTTGCATAAAGTTAGAGATATTTTAGTTGGTTCTCAAATGCGAGAATTGGATAAAAAGTTTTCTCGCTTGGAAGAGCGTTTAGTTAAAGAATGTACAGATTTAAGAGATGAGACAAGAAAAAGATTAGATTCCTTAGAAACTTATATTAGAGAAGAAACAGATGCTTTGGGTGCTAAGACTAAAAATGAACAAGTCAAGCGTGATGAAGCATTGAAAGCAATTACTGAAGAGCAGAAGAAAGTTGCTGAATCTTTAGAGAAAAAGATGGCTGAAATTGATGAGGAAGCAAATAAAATTCAACGAGAGTTGCGTCAGCAAATTTTTAATCAATCTCAAAACTTACATGATGATATTCGCCAAAAATATGAAGAACTTGTAGGTTTATTAGAGCGAGAAACCTATGAACTTCGTAGTGAAAAAACAGATCGTTCTCAATTAGCTAGCTTATTTTCGGAATTAGCTTTGCGGTTGAATTCTCAATAATCAGTTATCAGTTAACAGTTATCAGTTATCAGTTAACAGTTAATAGTTAACACGGTTAATTGATAACTGTTAAATAAATGAATGACTTGTTTCTTTAATTTATTTAAAATTACTTATTAGAATATTAAAAAAAAATACCGATGAATAATTATAACGGAAATAGATTAGTAGAAGAACCTTTAAAGAATAATCAGAAGAATAATAAAAATAATAATATTAAAGAGAATAACCAATTCAATGAATTAGATGAATTGAATGAATTGACTGAATTGCGGAGTTTACTTTTAGGAATTGAGCAACCAAAACTTGATAAGTTTTACCAAAAACTTGAAAATCCTCAAGTGGATGCTGAAGATATCAGTAAGATGCTTCCCGAAGCGATTATTTTGCGGACAATGCAAGATGATCGGTTGTCTGAAGCGATGATTCCCACTGTTGAGCAAGCGATTGAGTCTTCTGTCAAGAAAGATATTAACATACTTTCCCAAGCGATTTTCCCAATTATTGGCCCTGCGACAAGAAAGGCGATCGCCACGACTTTGGATGAAATGTTGCAGTCGTTTAATCGGGCTTTAGAATACAGCGCTTCACCGCAAAGTCTGAAGTGGAGAATAGAAGCGAGACAAACGGGGAAATCCTTTGCGGAAGTTGTGCTGTTACGGACGCTGATTTACCGTGTGGAACAGGTATTTTTGATTCACAAACACAGCGGATTGATTTTACAGCATATTGTAGCATCCAAGGTAGCGGCTCAAGACCCATCTTTAGTTTCGGCAATGTTGACAGCGATTCAAGATTTTGTCAGAGACTCTTTTCAAGTAAGGAAACACGAGGGGCTACATACTTTAGAATTTGGGGAATTGACAATTTGGATTGAAGAAGGGCCTACAGCAGTTTTAGCGGGTATTATTCGCGGAAATGCACCGGAAGAGTTAAGGATTGTCTTTAAGAATGTTTTAGAAAAAATACATTTAAAATTAAGTCGAGAAATTGATAATTTTTCTGGTGATACTCAGCCGTTTGTAGCTAGTAAACCGTATTTAGAAAATTGTCTTGAATCTTATTATCGAAATCCTACTAACACAAAATATACTTATGCATGGGTTTCTGTGGCAATACTGACGACGGTATTAGGTATTTGGGGATTTAATGTAATTAGAGATAATCAACGTTGGAATAATTACGTCAAAACTTTGGCAGATCAACCGGGAATTCTGGTGACTAAAACGGGTATAAATAATGGAAAATATTTGGTAACAGGGATGCGTGATCCATTAGCAGTTGAACCAAATCAGTTAATGAAACAATTGAATATCAATGAAAAAGCAGTTGTTCATCAATGGAAACCTTTTATATCTTTAGAACAAGAAATTATTGTTAAAAGAGCCGAAAATTTCTTGCAAAAGCCGAAAACTGTTACTTTCACAGTTGATGATAAGGGTGTTTTAAACGCTACAGGTTTTGCTCCTCGTGAATGGATTTTGTCAGCGAGAGAACAACAATCATCTCTATCTATTTTGGGAATTAATAAATATCAAGATGATAATCTGACTAACTTAGATATTGAACAACTTAATACTTATAAACAAGAAATTGAAGAAATAATCTTGCTTTTTGAAAATGATACAACTCAATTTTTACCCGGTGAAACAGAAAAAATCTTAAAATTATTACCAAAATTACAAAATCTGATTGATGCTGCTAAATCTTTAGAAAAAGATATTTTCATCGAAATTGAGGGATATGCAAATAGTTTAGGAGATAAACAAGCAAATATCAAACTTTCTCAAAATCGTGCCGAGAAGATTTTAACTTATCTTACATCCCAAGGTATTAACAAAAATTATTTTCGGACAAAATCTTTAGACTCTGAAACTATTTTACGTCCTGAATCAACCCCAGAAGAAAAAAAACTTAATCGTAGAGTCTCTTTCAAGGTTATCATAGACGACATTACTAAATATAAATAGGGGAGTAAACTGATGCTCCAGAAAAAAATCTGTATGGTGGGTGCATTCGCTACTGGTAAAACAAGTTTAGTCGCTAAATTCGTTTACAGCATATTTTCGGAAAAATATCAAACCACTGTAGGGGTAAAAATTGATAAAAAAACAGTACAAGTAAAAGAACAAGAATTAAGTTTGATTTTGTGGGATTTGTATGGAGAAGATGAATTTCAAAAATTAAGAACTTCTTATTTAAGAGGTTCATCTGGTTATTTGTTAGTAGTGGATGGAACGCGAAAAACAACTTTGGAAAAAGCTGTTGAATTACAACAACGAGTTGAAGACAATTTGGGTAAAGTACCTTTTATTTTAGTGTTGAATAAGTGGGATTTACAAGATGAATGGGAGTTAGATTCTGCGACTCTAGAAACCATTGAAAACAAGGGATGGAGTACGATTAAAACTAGTGCAAAAACTGGATTAAATGTAGAAGAAATTTTTAATATACTTGCTTCTAAAATACTGAAAGGATGAATGCATGGATATCCCTTTCCCTGTTAGTAATTATCTTGTTAATTTTCTGAAAGAAAGTCGTTCTTTAGCATATGTTTTTGTAGGTAAAAATGGATGTCTATCTAATTGGGGTGGTAAATTAACTGAATATGGAATAGTCGATTTACAACAGGGAATTGACGCTAGTCAAAAAATTTTCTTTCTGGAAGGACTTTTACCACTTGACGATTTCCCATTATTTTTACCCTGCATTAAAATCGAACATGGAATTTGTGCGGATGTGCATTTGTTCCCTGAAATAGATGGAGATTGGGTTTTACTATTAGATGCAACTTGGGATGAAATGCAAATCTTTAAAGTTCAACAACAAGTCAATTCTTCTCGCTTAATGCAGCGTAAATCATAGTAATATTATTTAGGTAAGAAATATCTAATATAAGTTATCAGTTATCACTTAACAGGGAACAATAACTAATCATTAGGACTTGATATAAAATATTAATTCTACGACTGTTTAATTATGAGTGAATCAATAACAGCGGAAATTTTTGCTGCTTTAGATATCTTAGTTTTAGAAAGGCTTGATGTTGGTAAATTTAAAATTTCTGGAAATATCCCCAAATGGGTGAGACGATTTTGTCGTAAAATTTTTAAACCAGAAATGGAAATCTTAATTCCTGAAGAAGAGTTTCCTTTTTTAGAGAACTTTCTGATTGATGCGGAAGAATATTGGCAAATAAACGATGAAAAACGTTTAAAATCTGGAATATGGACGGATTTAGACATATCTGGGACTGAATTTCATTTTGAAGCTTCCGCTCTTTTGGCAAATCACAAAAAAATATTACTCGTCGAAAGAATGAGCGATGCTTACACCGAGAAACAAAGTCTAATTCAACAAGCTAGAGAAAATAAGCTCAATTATCAACATATTCTTAAGGAAAATCAGAAAAAAGAAGTTTTAATTCACTGCATTATACATGATGTTGCTGGACAGTTAAGTGGTATTAATTGTTGTTTGGCTCTGCTAGAATTAGAACATTTGACTCAAAAAGGTAGAGAACGTTTAGAAATCGGTAGAAAGCAAACTATTAAACAAGAAATGCTGATTCGAGAAATTTTGAATGCATTTTCTCAAGAAGTTCAATCCTTAGAAAGCTTCACAGATGATGTTGAAACAGCACCAGATGTTTTAGTATCTGTATTTGATGCCATCGAATCATTCACGCCAAGTTTTACACTCAATCAAATGCAGTTACAACTATCCGAAGATATAGATTTAACCGCAGATTGGCGAATAGTTGGTGATAAATCGCGTTTAGATCGGATTTTAGCAAACTTGATCGAAAATGCTTTCCGTCATAGTCCCCCAGACACCACAGTTACGATCAATTTACAACAACAAGAAGATTATATTCTTGTGAGTGTAGAAGATCAAGGAAGTGGTGTTCCAGCAGAAATTGCCGATACTTTATTTCAAAAGTTTACTCAAGGTAAAAAAAAATCTGGTAAATCTGGA
>JBHJOU010000598.1:0-2302 GCA_050329355.1 Rivularia sp. (in: cyanobacteria) | reverse complement strand
TTGATGGCACCCCACGCTCGTCAAGTGGAAACTGCTTTAGATAAGATTGATGATTTACCTGTAAGGATGTATGCACCGAATCACGGACCTTTGGTGCGGGAAGGCTTGATTGATTTAACGGAAGCTTACCGCGAGTGGAGCAAACAGCAAACTACTCAAGATACGAACGTTGCATTAATTTATGCCTCCGCCTACGGGAATACCGCAACTCTAGCAAGTGCGATCGCCAGGGGAATAACCAAAGCCGGAGTCGCAGTAGAATCGATTAATTGCGAAGCTGTTGAACCAGAGGAAATTAAAACAGCAGTAGAAAAAGCATCTGGCTTCATAATCGGTTCTCCGACTCTAGGAGGTCATGCACCGACACAAATTCAAACTGCTTTAGGTATTATCCTTTCTACGGCTACCAAAAGTAAACTGGCCGGTGTATTCGGTTCCTTTGGTTGGAGTGGGGAAGCGGTTGATATTTTAGAAGGAAAACTCAAAGATGCTGGATTCCGCTTTGGTTTCGATCCAATTAGAGTTAAGTTCAAACCCGATGAAAAAACGCTGCAAATGTGTGAAGAAACGGGAGTTGACTTTGCTCAAGCATTGAAAAAAACCAAAAAAGTCAGAACACCAACTCAACCTTCCACAACTGTGGAACAAGCGGTGGGAAGAATTATCGGTTCTTTGTGCGTTGTTACAGCTAAACAAGGAGATATTTCTAGTGCAATGTTAGCCTCCTGGGTATCCCAAGCCAGTTTTAATCCACCCGGTTTAACCATTTCTGTAGCTAAAGATAGAGCCTTAGAATCTTTGATGTATTCGGGTAATTCTTTTGTACTTAATGTATTAAAAGAAGGTGAACATTTAGGTTTGATGAAACACTTTCTCAAACCCTTTAGTCCTGGTGAAGATAGATTTGCAGGGGTTGAAATAGAAGAAGCGGGTAACGGTTCACCTGCTCTTACTGATGCTTTAGCATATGTAGAATGCTCCGTAAATTCACGTATGGAATGCGGCGACCATTGGTTAGTTTATGCCACCGTAGATAACGGTAAAGTATTGAATAACGAAGCTGTCACGGCTGTACATTACCGGAAAACGGGAACGCATTATTAAAAAGTTAGGAGTTAGGAGTTAAGAGTTATGAGTTAGTAGGTTGAGTTCAAGAAGCAAACCCTACAGAATTATCATAATCAGAAGTCGGGTTTTTAGGATGATTGTCAACTCTCAACTCTCAACTGTCAACTGTCAACGTTTCTGGAGTTTTTTCTTTAATTGGTTGATTCAAACGATAACCAATACCGTAAACTGTTTCAATTGTATTACTAGGTACACCAGCAGCTTTCAATTTCATTCGCAATCCTTTGATATGAGTGCGAACTGCTTCTTCTGTGGGAGCATCTTCATAAGACCATAAATGATCTAAAATCATGCTGCAATTAAATACAATATGAGTGTTTCGCAAAAAAAGCTCTAATAAAGCGTATTCTTTGGGAGTTAAAGAAATCAGTTTTTGATTATAAGTTACTTCATAACGTTTTGGATCAAGTTGCAAATTACCCCACTTTAAAACAGGTAAAGATTTGATTTTTCCTCTACGTAAAAGCGCTCTCACACGAGCAGTTAGCTCTTCTTGATCGAAAGGTTTAACTATGTAGTCATCTGCTCCAGCATCCAAACCGATGGCTTTTTCATGAGGACAATTCAATGCCGTTAATAACATGATTGGGGTTTGCAAACCATCAGAGCGGATCAATCGGCAAAGACTAATACCATCTAGTTTTGGTAAACTAATATCCAGGATGATTAAATCATAATCAAAAAGTTTGATAAATGCCCAAGCTTCTTCTCCATCAGCAGCAATTTCAATCACATAATTGCGATTGGTCAAAATCAGACTCAAGGCTTTGGCAACATATTGGTCATCTTCTACAATTAAGATTTTCATCCCGATAGCTTTTTCAGCATCAAAGCAGTAAAAGATTAATATGACAAAACTTAATCTACATTAATCTAAATTTTAGAATATCAACTCAATGATGCTTTGCTTTAGTTAACAAATATCCATTATTATTTATATTTTGTAAAATTTTAATCTTTAATAGAGCAATATTAAACCACCCTCTAACTATTTAGAGAGCGGGCAAAATAGAATTATCAAAAAAATTTTCACTGTGGTGTTTTATTGATTTAACTATTAAACTTCCATGAGAGCAAGTTCTGATGAATTCCTCGAAGATTTAGAAGAGATTAAACTAGATTTGCCTACTTTTTGATGCATTTTAGACAATCTATTCGATATTACTTCTGTAAA
>JBHJOU010000859.1:0-4442 GCA_050329355.1 Rivularia sp. (in: cyanobacteria) | reverse complement strand
TGGGGAGGAAGGACTGCTTTTTTTCGGGAAAACCTTGTAGATTATTTTCTCAGTGGACGTAGTGGAATTTTTGCTCCTTATGCATTTTCTCCTGTTACTTTAATCGCTGCTTTTTTTCTCCCCTTAATAAGATTATTTCCGGCAAAATTCCCTTTGTTAGAAAAGATTCAAAGGGAGATCATCATTTTAATTCAATTGCTGATTGTATCAGTAGGAATGTTCGTTTTAGCTCATCTTTTTCTGTTTAAATTTTATCTTCCCAGCCGCTATACTGACCATAGCTTTCGGGTTATTTTAGCCATATCAGCAGCTATTGTTTTTTCAGCTATTATTGAAGCTATTCTATCTAATTTTAATACACGAACTAACTCCTACTTTCATACATATTTACGCAAGTTTTTTTCGTCATTTTTAATATGTTTTATTGCTGTTGGACTGCTTTTCTATTATCCAGTTTTCGTGAAAAACTTTCCTAAATCTGCTTATCAACAAGGTTCCGTACCCGGTTTATATGAGTTTTTTCAAAAACAACCAAAAGATATTCTCATTGCTTCTGTAGCAAGAGAAGCTGATAATTTACCTGCATTTTCCCAACGTTCTATTTTAGTAGGTAGAGAATATGCAGTTCCTTATCACTTTGGTTATTATAGTCAATTTCGCCAGCAGGTTATAGACTTAATTCAGGCTCAATATAGTGACAATCTTTTGGATGTAAAAACTTTTATTCAAAAATATGGAGTAGATTACTGGTTATTAGAATCTGAAACATTCACCCCTGAATATATCCAAAATAATCTTTTACTAAAACAATATTATGAAAGTAATCTCAATCAAGATATATTAGTCAAAGTAACCAAAGATATTTTTCAGAGATTGCAGCAGAAGAATCTTCCAGCTTTATCCCAAACAATACCAAATTGCACCGTTGCAAAAATTCAAAATTTTACAGTATTAGATGCGAAATGTATTTTAAATACTGTTAACAATTAGAAGTTATTTATCCTTTCTTTTCTCATCTACCCTACCCACAATTTCTGAGCAAATCTGAGAGAAAAAGTAGTAAGTAAAATTGCAAAAAAGCCCATTGTTAAGTATCCCCAACGCGGATAACGGGATAAGATTAAACCTAGAGCGATGCTAACTGAAACAATACCGTAAACTATGCGATTTAGCGACAAAGTACCTCCCGAAGCTAAAATTAATGCCAAACCACACAAACCATAAGTTACAGTTACTGGACTCAATTCGTTGCGTAATTTCCATATTAAATAACCGCTACCAAATACTGATATGGTATTAATTAAAGGGTCGCCTGCGACTAACCACCAAATTACAATTAAAGCCGCAAAACCATAGTCAACTTTTGCTCTACTTAACTTTTTACGGAAGTGCCATAATAAGCAACCAAGGGTTACAATAATACTAAATAATAGCGGCTGTACGAAGTCTTTTATTGCTCCCTGTTTCCAATTAGTCTCACCAATAGTTATTTGCATTAACATTTTCCACCAACCTTGCCAATCGAAACCCAAGGAATCACGCCATCCTTTTTGTGCTTCAATAAAGGCTAATGGTTCACCAAATTTAACCGCACAATAAAGACTAAATAAAAGTATTCCCGTCGCGGTAGCTAAAGCAGCAATATAAGCAGCAGGTGGTTTACGTTGCTTCCAGGATGCAATTATCAAAGCTGGAATCAATGCTAAACCTGTAGGGCGTGTTGCAGTTGCCAATGCACCCCAAAAAGCAGTCCAGCCATATCGACTTTTATCAAAAGCCTGCATCGCCGCAGTGCTTAAAAATAAATATAAACCTTCTGTATAAATTACTCCAGCAAACATTGATGGCGGACACCAAGCTAATACCGCAGTAACCCAGCGTGCTTCTTGATTACCTAAATAAGATTTTATCCAAAAATATACGCAGGAAATTGCGGCTAAAAATGCCAAATTATTTACCAAAAACCCTGCAAGTTCAAAGGGCAAACCTAAATTCATCAAAAACCTAATAGTTAGGGGAAACAGTGGGAAAAATGCTACATTATGCTCTTTACCATCATTAATATATTCGTATCCTGTAGTAGCTATAGCTTGATAATGTCCGCTATCCCAAGCATTAAGTACCTCTAAATTAAATGCTGCTGTAATTCCAACCGATGATGCTTTTAAAAAAGGTGCAACACCCAGCATGACAATCCAAATTAACAAACGACTAGTAAGCCACATTGCAGCAGGAAATAATAAGAATAATTCCTTTGTTTTGAAATCTCTTTTGTCTTTTTTTAGTAAGTCAATTTTTGTCATAAACAAGAACTATTCAAATTTTCGATTTTAGATTTTAGATTTTAGATTTACCTGGCGACTAGAAGTCGCGGCTACACAGTCAAAACCCACCTCCGTGGGTTTAAATATCCTTGATTTCGCCTTAGTCTCCCCATCTCCCCATCCCCTTGTCCCCTTGTCCCCTTCCATCTCCCCATCCCCTATTCTTCAAGCCCCAGACAATTTATAGTAAAGTTGTCTGTTAATTACTTAATAAAATTGTGAAAGCTATTAGTCTTATTGGTTCTACTGGTTCTATCGGTACTCAAACTTTAGATATTGTTAGTCAGTATCCCCAACAGTTTCGGATTGTGGGATTAGCCGCAGGGCGCAACGTAGAATTATTAGCATCTCAGATTCGGCAGTTTCGACCGAGTATAGTGGCGATTTGTGATGAAGATAAATTACCACAACTCAAAGAGGCAATAAAAGATATTCAACCCCAGCCAACTCTACTAGCGGGGGAAGCCGGTGTTATTGAAGTTGCTCGTTGTGCAGAAGCTGATACTGTAGTTACTGGCATTGTTGGCTGTGCTGGATTGTTGCCTACCATTGCTGCGATTGAAGCGGGTAAAGATATCGCTTTGGCAAATAAAGAAACTTTAATTGCTGGCGCACCAGTAGTTTTACCTTTAATAGAAAAACATGGAGTAAAATTACTACCCGCAGATTCCGAACATTCGGCGATATTTCAATGTCTGCAAGGTATTCCAGAAGGTAGTTTACGCAAAATTATCCTTACAGCTTCCGGTGGTGCTTTCCGTGATTGGGATGTAGAAAAATTAGCTGATGTGACAGTAGCTGATGCAACGAAACATCCTAATTGGTCAATGGGACGTAAAATTACTGTAGATTCGGCAACTTTGATGAATAAGGGATTGGAAGTAATTGAAGCGCACTACTTATTTAGTTTAGATTACGATGACATTGAAATTGTCATTCATCCCCAAAGCATTATTCATTCTTTAATTGAGTTACAAGATACTTCTGTTTTAGCTCAGTTGGGTTGGGCTGATATGCGTTTACCTTTACTGTATGCTTTATCTTATCCAGAACGTATCTACACCGACTGGGAACGTCTGGATTTAGTTAAAGCAGGTTCCTTAACATTCCGCGAGCCTAATCATCAAAAGTATCCCTGTATGCAATTAGCTTACGCTGCCGGTAGGGCTAGTGGCTCAATGCCAGCAGTTTTAAATGCTGCTAACGAACAAGCCGTAGCTTTATTCCTAGAAGAAAAAATTCACTTTTTAGATATTCCCCGCTGTATCGAAACAGTTTGCGATCGCCATTCTCAAAACAATCATTTACATCCTAATTTAGATGATATTTTGACAGCCGATAAATGGGCAAGACAAGAAGTAATCAAAGCTGCTGAAACTTTACAAAATGCACCGACAGTAATTGCGATGCGATAAATTTGATGGTTGACAGTTGACAGTTGACAGTTGACAGTTAAATAACTCCTAACTCCTAACTCCTAACTCCTAACTCTTTGAATCCAAAATCTAAAATCTAAAATCCCATTGCTCCTAACTCTTCTTCGATGCAGAAAGCCTTGCAAAAACCTCTTTCATTCCAGGAGGTAACTGACGCATTATTTTACCTTTTTCCCTATCCATTGCTACTAAGGTAACTTTGGCACTAACATATAATTCTTGCTTATCGGTTGATTGAATCGCATAATCCCAATTGATGCGAACACCTGTGACTTCTTCCATACGGGTTTTGACTACAGCTGTCTTACCCAACTGAAGTGATCTATGATAGCGTATGGACATTTCTACCACGGGTAACTCGCAGCCTAAAGTTACTAAATCGGTATATTCAATCCCAATTGAGCGCAAACACTCTATTCTGGCTTCTTCCATCCAAGCAATATAAGTACCATGCCACACAACACCAGCATAATCGGTGTGGTGAGGTTGAACTCTCACAGAATATTCAAACCAATTTTCTGATGCGTGTAAATATTGATTGTCGATCGCCCCAGTCGGAGGTAGTTGTGGTTTATCTGATTTTTCTTCGGACATCTTAAAGTTTCTTTGCAGATGCTTAGTGACTTTCTTTACTAGTTGGCAATAACACCATAATTAATCCTGCTGGCTTTGACAGGATTTT
>JBHJOU010000502.1:0-7930 GCA_050329355.1 Rivularia sp. (in: cyanobacteria) | reverse complement strand
ACCGGAGAGAAGTGAGGTCTGTGCCGTCATCATACTCCTTACAATCCACACCACACATAGTCCCAATCTTAAAGCTTATGGAGCTTTTAAAAGTGCTTGGGAAGCAAATTTACTTTATTCTCTCATTCTGAAATAGAGAATCAAGTTTTTAGCTCCCTTTTATTGCTTTTTTGCTCACACTTATGTACAAACTCAAGATAACGAGAAGCAAACACTTGCTGGGAAAATTGAGCAGCGTGCTTTCTAGCATATTCAGGATTAAATTTTTCTCTGTTAGCTTCAAAAGTTTCTACTGCTTCAATTAGAGATGCTTGTGTTTGCTGATTAAAAAATGTACCCGTTCCTGTATCCCCATAAGAACGAATATCTCGCACCGTTTCCAAAGCACCACCAGCACCATAGGCAATTACCGGGGTACCACAAGCTTGCGCTTCGACTAAGGCAATACCAAAGTCTTCACAAGCAGCATAGACAAAACCTCGGGCTTTAGCCATATAGTTTTTTACCACATCGTCAGGCTGCCATCCTAGTATTTGGATGTTGGATTTGGCTATCTTACAGATTTTATCCATATCATTTCCAGTGCCAATTACTACCAAAGGTTTTTTTAATTTATTAAAAACTTCGACAATTAAAGTTACTTGCTTATAACTTACTAACCGGGAAACGGTAAGGTAAAAATCTTCTTTTTCAGATAAAAAGGGAAACTCTTCGGTATTTACGGGTGGATATATCACTGTAGCGTCTCTTCTGTAACACCTCCAAATTCTCCGGGCGGTATGGGCGCTATTCGCAATAAAGTAATCTACACGATTAGCACTCAGTACATCCCACTGTCTTAAACGATGCAGTACATAGCGCGTAGCCCATCCAGCCATCCCTCTTCCTAGTTTGCTTTCTCGCAAATAATCAAAAGTTAAATCCCAAGCGTAGCGCATGGGACTGTGGCAGTAACAAATATGGATTTGGTCTGGAGTCGTCAAAACCCCTTTGGCAACGGCATGAGATGAAGACAGAATTACATCATATTCACGTAAATCCAGTTGTTCGATTGCCAATGGCAGAAACGGCAAGTACTTTTGGACACCTTGTTTTCCTGCGGGAAAATGCTGTAAGAATGTTGTGCCAATTTGACGTTTATATAAATAACTTTCCGGATTCCTAGATTCAAAATCAATGAGAGCATACAAGTCAGCATCAATATGATTCAAAATTTCCCGTACTACGAGTTCCGAACCACCCGTTGCTAATGGTGTAAGCCACTCATGCACCAAAGCATACTTTAAAGGCACAGTTAGCATTCATAGATAAAGAACAATTTTTTAGTTAAAAGAAAAGTAAATAACCATTTTGCTGACCTATTTTCCACAATATAAGTTCCTGCGAACATACCGCAACCTGATAATCTCAAAAAGGATGAAGTTTTTGCGTCTATGACGTTACTAAAGAATCAATTTCAAATAAGATGTAAACTTTTTTACTTGTATTTTTAGTGCTTCATTCTCAGTTTTGTTTTTGCCCACAAGTAATTTATATAGCAGGGATTCAATGCGAATTTTAATTATGGGAGGCACTCGGTTTATCGGTGTCTATCTCACTCAAATATTAGTAGAACAAGGACATTCTGTAGTACTTTTTAATCGCGGTAATCGTCCCTCACCTTCTCCACAGGTAACTCAAATAAACGGCGATCGCACTGACCCAAATCAACTAAAAGAAAAGTTAAGCAAGGAAGATTTTGATGTTATTTTTGACAATAATGGTCGGGAAATTACTGATACTCAACCATTAGCAGAAATTTTTCAAAACCGTTTGCAGCATTTTGTTTATATGAGTTCTGCTGGAGTATATCTCAAATCTGATATTCTACCTCATGTAGAAGGAGATGCAGTAGACCCTAAAAGTCGTCATAAGGGTAAACATCATACAGAAAGTTATCTTGCAGAAAATGGCTTTCCTTTTACCTCCATTCGTCCTACTTATATTTACGGACCTCAAAATTACAACGATTTAGAAGCTTGGTTCTTTGATAGAATTGTTCGCGATCGTCCTCTTCCCATTCCCGGTAATGGATTGCATATTACTCAATTGGGTCATGTTAAAGACTTAGCTTCAGCAATGGCTCAAGTTATAGGCAATTCTACGGCAATACAACAAATTTACAACATTTCGGGAAATCGTTACGTTACCTTTGATGGTTTAGCTCGTGCTTGTGCTGTCGCTGCGGGTAAATCACCCGATGATATTCAAATAGTACATTACGACCCGAAAAAGTTTGATTTTGGCAAACGTAAAGCTTTTCCCATGAGAATGCAGCACTTTTTTGCATCCGTTGATAAAGCCATGACACAATTAGATTGGCATCCAGATTACGATTTAGTTTCTGGGTTGAAAGATTCATTTCACAATGATTATTTAACATCAGAACGAGATAAATCAGAAATTGATTTTTCTGTTGATGAGGAGATTTTAAAAGCAGTAATTTAGATAGTTAATTAGTCGTTTGTCGGTTGGGTTAGACACGAAAATTAAATTGAATTTCTCACAATAATTTATCTTAATCGTGTCGTAACCCAGCTTTACAAGTAGGCAAAACCTGATTTATTATCCATTTAGTTTTACCTTAAACGTTGCTTAATTAATATCAGTCAATACCTAAAATATCAGCAACTAAGCCTGTTTGTAGTTCTAAGTTCTGACGAATTTGTCTACCATCTTTTCTACCGATCACAAACACAACCTGCTTTTGATTCGATGGTTCTTCCTGGTAACGTATTGCCATTGTAGACCTCTTTTGCTTTGCCAGTAATCCCCAAACTCCTAAAGCTATAACAGCACCAACATCAACTTTCTTTTTTTCAGAGTATGAAAAAGACTTAATTGTCTTGGTTGGAATAAAAACCGATTGTGTATTCTTTTCCCCATTTAAAACATCCAATTCCTTCCCAGTTTCAAAATAGAGTTTGATTCCATCGTTGGTAACATCAACTTTGCAAGTCTTAGCTTTTTCTTCACCACTGAAAAGACATTTAGCTTTTTCTCCAGAACGAGTATCGAAGGAAATCGGAGCGCTAGCTTTATTACCTTGACATTCGGAGTTAAAAGGAAATTTTGAGCAGATACTTGGAAGACTATCAACTTCGGCTACTGCAACTGATGATGCTGCTGCAAATATGCACAGCAAAGCTGGTAGTGCTACTACTTTAATAAGTTTAATCATAATCATTTAGGATGAATAGAGTTTTTCGCCAAAAATGCTTCAGTTAATTGAGTTACCGCTTATTTAAGAGGCTTACCTACAACCACATTTGAATTTTACACCTTATTGCAGTATTTGTAGGTATTACATAAAACACATAATTAAATATTTGATGACTTTTTAGGAGATAATCGGAGGATTAAAGAAACTGGATTCCTGATTGATATATCGCAATAATGCCAAGTGGTTTAAACGGGATTATCAAAAATTCTCGAACAAATTCCTCACCGACAACTCGATGCATGGGAATTTCTTTTAAACAAAAAGTCGTTATTTAAGAACTTGTTATCAGTTGAAAACATCATCTGAAAACCCAATTACCAATTACTAATTACCATCTTCTTCAGATTTTTGCGGTAAAAGATAAATTGCACCACTAATCAAAGTTAAAGCTACAGATACCCAAAAAGCAATTAAAGAAGGTAATTCCCATTGTGCAGGTAAAGGAGCAATTAACAGCGCGATCGCAATTATTTGAGTTACAGTTTTGAGTTTTCCCCAAATATTCGCACCGCTAATCTTCGGTTGACTAACTCTCCAGCCTGCAATTGCTAATTCCCGTCCTAATATTAAAAATACTCCCCACGCTGGTATTTGTCCTAGTTCAATTAAAGAAAGCATTGGAGCAAGTACCAGTAATTTATCTACTAATGGATCGAGAAATTTACCTAAATCAGTGATTTGATTCAGCTTCCTTGCTAAATATCCATCTAACCAGTCTGTAGCCGCAGCAATAATAAAAATTGTCAAGCACACCCATCTTGCTTGGGGTGTCGGGTTGTGTAAACCATAAATAATAAACGGTATACCTAACAAACGAGAGAAAGTAATCCAGTTGGGAAGAGTCATTCGATTTTAGATTTTGGATTTTGGATTTTGGATTTAGTTGATGGTTGTTGGGTGATAACTGATAATTGATAACTGATAACTGATAACTGTTGACTGAACACCATGACTAATTCACAATTTCGCATCGAAAGCGATTCAATGGGCGATCGCCAAATTCCTAGTAGCGCTTATTACGGAATTCAAACTCTACGAGCTACGGAAAACTTCGCTATTAGCGGCATTAAGCCTTTACCTACTTACGTAGATGCCTGCGTCATTATTAAAAAAGCTACCGCGACAGTAAATGGCGAATTAGGTTGTATACCCCAAGATATCAGCCAAGCTATTATACAAGCTGCTGATGAAATATTCGCTGGTAAGTTTCGTGACCAGTTTGTAGTCGATGTTTATCAAGCAGGTGCCGGTACTTCCCACCATATGAATGTAAATGAAGTGTTAGCAAATCGCGCTTTGGAAATTTTAGGAGATGAAAAAGGCAATTATAAGCGTGTTAGTCCAAATGACCACGTTAATTATGGACAGTCTACCAACGATGTCATTCCCACAGCAATTAGAATTGGTGGACTTTTAGCTCTTTCTAAAACATTGTATCCTGCTTTAGATCATGCCATTACTACTTTGTCAGAAAAAGCCTTAGAATTTAAAGATATTGTAAAGTCCGGTCGGACTCATCTACAAGATGCTGTACCAGTACGTTTGGGAGATACTTTTGCCGCTTGGGAGCAAATTCTTAGAGAACATCAAAATCGAATTAATACTGCTGCTGAGGATTTAATGGTACTCGGTTTAGGAGGAAGTGCAGCGGGTACGGGGTTAAACACCCATCCCCAATATCGTGTAGGTGCGGTTAGAATTCTTTCAAGACTAATTAATTCTCCTTTAAAAGAAGCTAACCATCTCATGGCTGCAATGCAAAGTATGGCACCCTTCGTCAACGTATCCGGTGCTTTACGCAATCTGGCTCAAGATTTAATTAAGATATCCCACGATTTGCGCCTTATGGATTCGGGACCAAAAACTGGTTTCAAAGAAATTCAGTTACCACCAGTGCAACCGGGTTCCTCGATTATGCCAGGAAAATATAATCCGGTGATGGCTGAGATGACATCAATGGTGTGTTTTCAGGTAATCGGTTACGACACTGCGATTAATTATGCAGCACAAGCAGGACAATTAGAACTTAATGTGATGATGCCTTTGATTGCTTACGATTTGATTCACAGTATTGAAATACTTGGGCAAACCATTGAAGCACTGACTTCTCGCTGCATCCAAGGAATTACTGCTTTATCAGAACGTTGTTTAAACTATGCCGAAGCAAGTTTAGCGTTAGTAACAGCATTAAATCCACATATTGGCTATCTCAATGCAGCAGCCATCGCCAAAGAATCCATGGACACAGGAAAGTCCCTAAGACAGATTGTAATGGATAAAGGGTTAATGAGTGAAGAAAAATTAGCCGAAGTACTAAATCTCCAACAAATGAGCAATATTCTCAATAGTTGACAGTGGACAGTGGACAGTTGACAGTTGACAGTTGACTCAAAACTCATAACTCATAACTCCTAACTCAAAACTCATAACTCCTAACTCATAACTCATAACTCCTAATTCCGGTGGTACTAAACTCTCAATCCAAAATCTAAAATCTAAAATCTAAAATCCCAAAGTCCACATCGAAAAGTGTCCCTAGTTTTTACCGATCATGGAAGGTCAAAATACGATTAAGTTAAGCTGTGACTAAACCACAGAACGAAAAAACTACATCAATGCAGACTCAAACACCATCTGTCAGTTTAATTAGGGCTACTTCTTATGAAGTGGAACGATTAAAAGAATCTTTAGAAACTCTATTAGAACCATTGGGTGGAATCGCAGCATTTGTGAAAAATGGCGTTCGCGTTTTACTCAAACCCAATTTACTTACAGGTTCCCGTCCTACTTCTGAATGTACCACACGTCCGGAAATGGTTTACGCGGTGGCGAGTATGGTAATTGATGCTGGTGGTAAGCCGTTTTTAGGAGATAGCCCGGCATTTGGCAGCGCTAAAGGAGTCGCGCTAGCCAATGGATATGAATGGGTTTTAAAAGAACTTAATCTTCCCATCATTGACTTTCACTCTCAACGTTACGAAATCGTTAACGATAATTTCAACCATCTGTTACTCTCAAAAGAGACAATGGAAGCCGATGTAGTTATAAATTTACCCAAAGTCAAATCTCACTCTCAATTGGTATTGACTTTGGGAGTAAAAAACTTATTTGGTTGTGTACCCGGTAAAATGAAAGCTTGGTGGCACATGGAAGCAGGGAAAGATACCAACCGTTTTGGAGAAATGTTGGTCGAGACTGCCAAAGCTATTAATCCCAACTTAACTATTATAGACGGAATTATCGGTCATGAAGGCAATGGCCCGAGCGGTGGTGAACCCCGTGCTTTAGGAATTTTAGGCGCATCAAAAGACGTATTTGCGTTGGATAGAGCCATAGTAGAAATACTCAAAGTTGCTCCCGAACAAATACCGACTATTGCAGCATCAATGCGGTTGGGAATTTGTCCGCAACTAGATGGGATCAATTTTGTCCAATTGCATCCCGAATTATTACAAATAGATGATTGGCAATTACCCTCAAAATTGATGCCAATTGATTTTGGAATGCCCCGCGTAATTAAATCTACTTTTAGGCATCTTTACATCAGGTTTATTAAAGAAAAAATCAGCGCTTATAGCATTCGTTAAATTAATTGTTTCCAGCGGCGAATTTTATATTGCAAGTGCAAGCTTGGCTACAGCAATTTTATGTACTGCCAGAGTAAGCTGTAAATACCCTCCGATTGCTTAACCAAACCGCCCTATTTATTTTAGTGGCGGTTTTTTTAGTCCGGATTATTGTTAGAAATTGTGATATTTTGTGATTTCTTATAGTTTGAATTGATAACATTCAATAGCTGAAATTTAACTTTCATTAAAACAATACTTAATCATCTATAACCCTTTGATAATTTTTGCAAAATTCTCCGGATATTATTATCCTATTACTCAGTGTACCCCTATCGTCACATCGACTTAATTTTTAATTATTTTTACTGAATTATATGTGAAGATTATTAGCAAATAATCGTCACTTACTGTCACTTAAAAATCATTTAATTATTCTGTAATTATGCGGTATAGAATTATTAACAAACCATTTGATTAAAGCATATTATCGATAATCTATTTTGAGTGTAATTACTGATGAATATGAAAAAAAACTGAAGTATAGTCAAATACTTTTCAACATGAAACAGCAACTATTATTCTTTTGATATAGCTAAAAAAGCTTAGTGGGCAAGACTTCCTCATTCCGAAGGAAGATGATATTGACCCACTCATGTTTTAAAGTTAATATTAGGAAATAAACAAAATGTATTTTTTTTTGCATGATATTTAATCAATATAACTTGTCGTCAACCCAGGCAATACGCAATTAAAAAGCGAGATAAGTTACAACTATTTTCAAAAGATATTGATCTATTACTTGGTATCAAGAGTTTCAAGTATAAATAAATATATAAAGTCAGTGGCAAAACTGATTTAAATTATTGAATAATAGGTAGTTTCTAATCATAAAAAAAGCTAAAATAGTAACAACTCACTCTAATGAGAGAGCCGTAGCAACTAGTGATGTAAAGAGCTAAATAATTTATATGGATTCAAATAGTCAGTCTGCCAATACAGAGGAATTACCTTCCCAACGTTTGGCAGACGTTGTAGGAACAGCAATTGCTGTGTTAACTTTGACGTTACCGATGTTTGTAATTGGTCATTACTCTTCAAA
>JBHJOU010000338.1:0-15115 GCA_050329355.1 Rivularia sp. (in: cyanobacteria) | reverse complement strand
ACCCATCACCTGACCCTCTGTAGCAGCTTGAACCAGCCGTAACTCACCCGCAGGACGGACGGTAGCTTGTCCTTTGACTGTCACCTTATATTTAGTCACAGAAGCAATGGGAATGGCTAAACCCACAGCACAAACAATCGTTAATGCACCGATAGTAGTCCAACGACCGATAGGTGGAAGAAACTCATCGTCTTGAATTGACGGCAAATAGTCTGGATTGGAGTGGCTAATCATGATAATTGGAATGGGGAATTGGTAATAGGTAATTGGTAATAGGTAGTAGACATCTCCGAAAAAGAATGTAGAGACGCGAAATTTCGCGTCTCTACAAGGTTTCTGGATGACGCATAATTAATTTCCACCAGATGTCTAATAGGTAATTGGTAAATTTCCTATCTCCTGTTCCTTGCCTTCTTAACTTGATATTATTTGATAATTGCAGGAGATTTACCGTTAGAGTGAGAATTAGAGGAATTTAGGATTAAAGTTGTTGTTGAGATAGTTGTTGAAACAACACCGTCTAGGAAATGTAAATGCTCACCAGGCAATTGCCGCAGAGTTTCTGGAGTACCTTGAATTTTCAAGTGTCCTTCCTCTAGTAGTACAATCCAATCGGCTCGTTCAATCACCTTGGGACGATGACTAATCAGAATTGTGGTTTTACCTTGTCGGTGGGAAAGTAGTCTATCTAATACAAGGCTCTCACTTACTGGGTCGAGAGCGCCGGTTGATTCATCTAAAATTAAAATCGGTGGGTCAGTAATTATAGCTCTGGCTATCGCTAACCTCTGTTTTTGACCACCAGAGAGATTCGCGCCAAATTCACCTAAAATAGTTTGATATTTATCTTGTAATTTACTAATAAACTCATCTGCACCAGCAATCTCGCAAGCTTGAACAATTTTTGCAAAACTAATTTCAGGATAGCTGAAGCGGAAATTATCAATAATTGAACGACTCCAAAAATGTGCTTCTTGAGGTACTAATACTACCTGTTGTCGTAAACATTCCATCGACAGGTCTTGTTGATTATAAATTCCATAGCGGATATTCCCAGATTGAAGAAAATATAAACCAGCAATTAATTTCGCAAGGGTACTTTTACCACAGCCAGATTTACCAATTAAAGCAATGGCTTGACCACCAGGAAAAGTCAAGGAAAAATCTTCCAACAAGTCAACTCTACCTGCATGATGAAAATTTAAGTTGGTGCAGATAATATCTGTGTTCCCTTCAATTTCAGCCCAAGGTTTTTTCTCGTCCTTTCCATCTTCTGGGGTCGCATCAATCACCTCAGTTAAACGTTGAATAACAATCTGAGCCGTAATAAACTCATCAATTAAGCCAATCACCGAACTCAGAAAGCCCAGAAAATTGGCACTCATACCGCTAAAGGCTAACAATTGACCGATACTTAAAGTGTTATTAATCACTAAGTATGAACCTAACCAGAGTAAAGCAATACTAGTAGAAGTAGAAACAATACTAGTAATTGTACCGCTGTAAAGTCCCAGTTTCATCGTAGTCCAGCCTAAATTAGCCAAACGACCATAATTTCTTTGGTATTCTTGCCAAGCTTGGGGAGTTGCTTGAGTAGTTTTTAGCACCTGCACACCACGAAAAGTTTCCACAAGAAAGCCTTGGTTTTCTGTACTTAAAACGATTTGGCTACGGGTTTTTTGTCGTAAAGCAGGAAGAAACAACAAATTGAGCAGGGTGACAATTACAAAAGCACCTAGAGAAGCCAGAGTTAATCCCCAACTATAAAACAGCATAAAGCCCAAGGAAATCAAGCCAATAAAAAATTGACTGGGTAAACCGAGGACAATTTCCGAAACTAAAGCATTAATATGATCGACATCAGCAATACGGCTGACTACTTCCCCACTGCGTCGTCCTTCAAAATAACTCAGAGGTAAGCGCAACAGTTGTCGTCCGTATTCTAGAATCAGTCCTAATTGCAGCCGTTGACCAAAGTGACCAATTAGGTGAGATTGTACCAAACCGATCGCACTGCTAAATAAACTCATTACAATCGCACCGATTGCGACGACAGTTAGTAATTGAGTATCTCCTCGTACTAAGACATCATCGGTGAGCAGTTGCATCATCAAGGGGGAGACAAGGGAGAGCAAACCGATGGCAATATTAATGGCGATCGCCTGAGCAAGAATAGCGCGATAAGGTAAAACCCGCTTGAGATATCGCCAAAAACCACCAACTTTATCTTCCGGTTGCTCGTAAAAGCGGCTATCATCAGGTTCAAGTAGCAGCATAATGCCATTACCCCAACCCTCAATCAACTCTCTACGAGTCAGATAGCGGATACCCACACCAGGGTCGGCAATTACGTATTTTTTACCTTTTTGTCCGTATAAAACTACCCAGTGATAGCCTTTCCAGTGAATCACCGCTGGTAAAGGAGCCTTATGCAATTGATCGAGCAATTCTGAATTAGCTTTGACTTTACGAGCATTAAATCCTAAGATTTCTGCACCTCGATAAAGTCCTAATAAAGTCGTTCCCCGCGAACCTGTACCAACCGCTTCCCGAATACGACCGATAGCAAAGGTGCGTCCGTAGTGTTTGGCGATGGTTGCTAGACAAGCCGCACCGCAGTCTTCTTCACTGTGTTGGAGTATACTCTGATATTTCATCGTTAAAACTCAAACCATCTAACTTTGTGGCTCGATCTAGAAGTCGGGTTTCTCTAAGAAACCCGACTTCTTTCTCAATCTAAGCGTTTAGCAAAAATGCTGCATTAACTGTGAGACACAGTTGCACGACCAGCAACTGTTATACCATCTCTATCATCTCTAAAAACGATTTGGTATCTGCCTCCTCGTACTCCAGTCCATCTAGTAGTATCGCTACCAACTCTAGCAGACTTAAAATTCGTGTTGTTAGTCCTTACATTTCTGATACCAGCACTGAAGAATGGGTTTCTCGCACCTCCTGGGATATTACGGGTGTTGGTAAAGAGACTAATAGTTCCACCTGGTGGCACAGAGAAGGTTCTTGTCTTATCTGATTCATCAAAACGAATAGGGTCAGTGAACCTACCAGACCCTTCAACAACGGCTGCGGCTTCAGGAGTCAACTCGGTGAACAATGGTTCCTGTTGAATAGAGTCCATCTCAATTTGTTTCAAGTTTTCTTTGGTGTTTAACATTGTCGTTTCTTTCCTTGTGTGTTTTGTTGTTGTTAATTAACAAATAAATTGTTTCCAGCAATAAATGATTTGTTAAAGAAAAAATCTATTTATTTGTTGCTTGGAATTAACTGTGTCTTTGCTAATTACAATTTAATATTGCTAATTTTTTTGGAGAAAAACAAGGGGTTAAAACGAGTTTTCAACGCATAATTCAAGCAGTTATGTTTTGATGATTTTAAACTTTTGAATTCAAATTTAAATATGTTTATGTGAAGGTATAAACCCGGTTTTTATGCAAAATCGTTGTTTTTAGCAGCAGATTATCGACGAAGAAACCAGGTTTATGCAGCATAAGTCCGATGAAAATGATATTTCTAATTCCCTAGTTTTACTTGGCTAATTCTACTCCGTCCAGGCACATTAATAGCTGAAAATATTGATTTACAAGCATTGAGCTAATAATTGTAAAGTTTTGTAACAACTAACGGAATTCTCGTACTTTTGATTCAAATAAGTAAACAGACTTGGGAGATTAAAAATTTCTCACTCTACAAGTTTTACCAGGAGGAATCGCTGTGGAAAATCAAGGACTTTATTTAACGGCTTTTCAGCACAAACTGCTGCTAAAGAATCTAGAAACTGATTTGCGTCCAGAGTATCGCTGTCGCATTGAAATCATGCTGCTTGCGGATGCAGGTCAATCTCAAGCACAAATCTGTAAAACATTAGGATGCGCTCAAGAAACTGCACGGCATTGGATTGCGATGGCACAAACAGGTAACGCGCATCGTTGGAATGACTGTCCGGTGGGACGACCAAAAACCGTAAATCAGCAATATCTTGAGCGTCTCAAGGAACTAGCAAGCAATAGTCCCCGCGAGTTTGGCTATTCATTTGAACGCTGGACAGCGCAATGGTTAAGCAAGCATCTAGGGAAAGAATTCGGGATTCAGGTTAGTGCTTGTCATATTAACCGTCTGCTCAAAGAAATGGGGCTTTCGACTCGACAAAGACGGGAAACTACAGCTAAATATTCGAGCATTGCTATTCACGACATCCAATCAAATTCTCAGCCTAATTTTGTTTGTCCGCTTAATTTTGTTGCTCGGTTTATGGCACAAGATTACTGATTAAAAAACCGCAGAGACAAGACAGTGCGTTGCGGGGGTTCCCCCCGTTGTAGCAACTGTCGTGCGGAGAACGCGGAGGAAAGAAATAAAGAGAGTAAAACTAGTAAGTATTTTTTTGTAGACGCTAGAAGTTGGGTAATTTTCACGAAACCCGACTTCTTTCCCCTGATATTAAGGAGTTTTTATATGTCAGTAGTTTATGCAATCAAACCAGAAGAAATTCTTCATGAAATCAAACTTTCTTGTCAGATTCCTACTGTAGTTGAGAACATTCTCACTCGTAAAATTATTCTCAATGCAGCACAAGAAGCAGGTATAAAAGCCGAGCCGGAAGAACTTCAACAAGCAGCAGATAATGTGCGGTTAATGAGTCAACTCAAGAGTGCTGATGCAACTTGGACATGGTTACAAAAGCATTGTCTTTCTTTAGATGATTTTGAAGAATTGGTTTATGTTACTGTGATTTCTTCAAAGTTAATAGAATATTTGTTTGCTGAAAAAATTGAAGCTGTTTTTGTTGAACATCAATTGGATTATACACAAGTAGTTATATATGAAGTGGTGTTGGATGATGAGGATTTAGCGATGGAAATGTTTTATGCAATTGCTGAAGGTGAAATAAGTTTTCCGGAAGTTGCTCACCAATACATTCAGGACGTATCTTTACGTCGTACTGGTGGATATAAAGGAATACTTAATCGTACAGATTTAAAACCAGAAATATCATCTGCTGTATTTGCAGCTACTCCACCTCAAATTATCAAACCAATTATCACATCTGAGGGAGTAAATTTAATTTTTGTAGAAGAAATTATTCAGCCGGAGTTGAATGAGATATTACGTTCAAAAATCCTTAACAATTTGTTTTCTGAATGGCTTAAAGAACAGATTGAACAATTGGAATTTGAAATTTTACTGGGGTGAGAAGTCGGGTTTTTACAGGGTTTGTGTTTTGTAAGAGATATTTTTGCTAAAAAGCCGACTTCTGGTTGCTTGGTGGGGGTAAGAAGTCGGGTTTTTATAGGGTTTGTGGTTTATAACAGATATTTTTCCTAAAAACCCGACTTCTAAGCGTAACTAGCAAATTAAGCTTATGCTTTCGGCTCAAATTCCAGCGATACACCATTCATGCAATAACGCTGACCAGTAGGTTTAGGACCATCAGAGAATACATGACCCAAATGTCCACCACAATTACTACAATGAACTTCGATTCTAGTCATAAACAACTTTTTGTCTACCGATGTCTCAATTGCACCTTCTATAGGTGCGTAAAAACTCGGCCAGCCGGTACCGCTATCAAATTTAGTTTCTGAAGTAAACAGAGGTTGACCGCAAGCAGAACATACGTAAGTCCCTTCGTCATAATTTTTATCTAATGGACTTGTACCAGCACGTTCCGTACCATGTTTACGCAAAACTTGAAACTGCTCTGGTGTCAAAGTTTGCTTCCATTCTTCTTCAGTTTTATTAACTTTGAATTCACTATTTGAAGTTGTCATAATTGGTAAAATTCCCGAAAAACAGCGTAATACCTATAATTATATTAAAACGCAATATTTCGTTACATAACACTATTTCTAGGATGGGGGAGATGGGGAGATGGGGAGATGGGGAGATGGGGAGATGGGGAGATGGGGAGATGGGGAGACAAGGGGACAAGGAAATGGGGGGACGGGGAGATGGGGAATAACTGCTGATTATTAACCATCTCCAATTACCCATTACCAATTACCCATTACCCATTACCAATTACCCATTACCAATTACTATAATTTATTCTTGATTCATAATTTTGGGGACTTTGAAATACTCACCTTCTTGTTCTGGTGCGCTTTGGAGAATGGCTTCTCTATCGGGGTAGGGCTGTAATTTGTCTTCGCGGGTGACGTTGCTAACATCGATCGCTCTAGTTGTGGGTGCCACGTTGGTGACATCTAGTTCGCTCAATTGCTCGAAGTAATCGAGAATATCCCCTAATTGTGTGGTGAATTTTTCTTCTTCTACTGCTGTTAATTCTAATCGGGCAAGATGAGCTACTTTACGTACTTGTTCGCGGTCAATCATTTTTTTTTGTAATATTTGTGTAATAATTTAACAATTAAAAAATAAGTAGTTAGTCATAAATATAGTAAACTGATGTGCAGCTAAATTATATAAGCCAAAAACACCAAATAATTGTAGTGCGGGCATCTTGCCCGCGTCTTATATCAAAATTAGATGCGTCGCAGCTTAACAACTAACTACTAACTACTAACTACTAAAAATATACGTCCATTTGCGATCGCCCTGTGGTTTTGAGCCAGTTTTGGGCTTCAATGTAGTTATTAGGAGCCATACGAATTGCTCGAATCCAATAGTCTGCGGCTTGATCGAATAGAGCTTCACCTGCATCTGGATCTCCACCTTCTTTGGCTTTTTCACCTTTGTAGTGGTAAATTACGGCGATGTTGTTTAAGGCTTGGGGCAAACGAGGATTAAGTTCTATCGCTTCATGATATAACTCTAATGCTTTGTCATGGTCGCCGTTACTAGCGTAAATTAACCCCATGTTGTAGAGAATATAGCTTTTGTCGAATAGGTTTTCTTCGAGTGTCAAAGCTTCTTCGTAGTTGTCTAAAGCTTCAGCATATTCTCCGTCGGCTTGGGCTGACATCCCATCTCGATAGTAAACAAAGGCTTCTTTCGCTTTTTGATTGGTTGGCAGAAGTTTCAATATGAGGTCTGCCATTACTGTAAAAGATTTGTCGATAAAGTTATCGTTTTTCTGAGTTCTTGGCATATCTAATAATTATTATGATGATTCACTTTGAACAACTACTACAGTAAAGACCTACAAAAATCAAAAAACTGATCGCAGTTAACTGTTAAAAATTCGCTTTATAGCTAATTTAACCGATCAAGAAAGCGATTGAGTGTTAATTTTCTTCTCTTTGGGGGGCAATGCAGTCCGGACTTTGATGCTGCGGATTATTAACTTTTGTACTGACTGCATGGGAACTCATTTGCTCGGCTGGGTAAGGTTGCAATATTTGTTGTAATATTTCGGTATCCTGTAATTGCGGGTCTAACCATTGTTCGTAATTTTGCGGTTGAAGAATCACCGGCATCCGATTGTGAATTGGCTGCAATAATTCGTTAGCATCTGTGGTAATTATTGTACAAGATGTTATATTTTCCTCGTCGGGATGCCATTGTTCCCACAAACCGGCAAAAGCGAAAGGCTGTTGTTCTTGTAACTGAAAGTAATATGGTTGTTTTTTGGTTTCCAGACGTTTCCATTCGTAAAAACCGTCTGCAACGATTAAACAGCGTCTGCGTTTAAAAGCCGAACGGAAAGAAGGTTTTTCTGCTAATGTTTCGGCTCTGGCATTAATTAATTTTGCTGCTATTTTAGTATCTTTTGCCCAGGTGGGAATCAATCCCCAATGTTGCGATCGCAATTCACGTTGTTTGCTTTCGGAGTTATGTAAAACAGTCATCACCATTTGTGTTGGTGCAATGTTATAATTCGCTTCCCATTGGAAATTACTATGATCCAAAATTTGAAAAATTTCCCTTAAACTTTCCGCTTCTGTTGTCAAAGTAAATCTTCCACACATAATATATCTTTTTTGTTTTATTAAGTAGCCGTCAGTCTAATTAATAATTAATAATTATGAATTATTAGTTGTTTGGTCATAAATTAAATAAATACACCAGGAAGAATCAAAAAAATATTCTTTCCCTCTACTCTCTACTCCCTATCTAAACTAAGAAATAAATATCCGAGATGTATATTCCGGCACTCCTTTTACGCCAACCTGAAGATGAAAGATTGCTCCGGCTCCGGCTCCTTCTTGGGAACGTTCATTTCCTCCGGCTGTTGAAACATAGAGTTCGCTGTAGTCGGAACCACCGAAAGTCATGGAGGTAACTTTCAAAGCTGGAAATGGTATACGTAAAACTTCGGTACCATCGGGAGCGTAACGATACAAACTTGAACCATCCCAACGAGCCGACCAAATGTAGCCTTCAGCATCAACTGTCATTCCATCGGGAACTCCTTCACCTTTGGGGGTAATTATATGATTTTGTTGATTGCTAATATTCCCGGTTTCTTGATCGTAATCAAAACGATAGATAGTGTGGGTGTCGGAGTCGGTGAAGTAAAAATATTTTAAATCTGGAGAAAAACCCATGCCGTTGGGAACTAAAAGTTCCTCTAAAATTACATGAATTGAACCGTCGGTATCTATACGATAGAGTCTTCCTTTATCTTCCTCTGTTGCCATTGTACCGGAAAAAACTCGTCCCATCGGGTCTGCGATCGCGTCGTTAAAACGAGTGTGTTTTTCTGCGGGAATTTCCTCAACTATAGTAGTAATTTTACCTTCTTCCCATCGTTCTATGGTTCCTTTGGTTTTAAATAAGAGTAAAGCACCATCAACTTGTAAAGTTAAACCACCAACGGGTTCTCCATAATAAATTTCTGAATAAATATCTGTCTTTGGATAGTAGCGGAAAAGCTTTCCTTCGGGAATATCTGTCCAATAAAGACATTGCTGCTGGGGATGCCAAAGGGGACATCCGGCATTGTGGTGTTGGGAATCTACAATAATTTTGGGTTCTATCATGAGATGGTAGAAGATATTTTAAACGCAAAGGTAAGCGGAGGTTAGCGCGGGGGTACGCAGAGGAGAAGAATGTTTATTTTAAGTTCATAGAGTAACATTTTACAATCCAAAATCTAAAATTTAAAATCTAAAATCCCCTAATCTGCTCACCAAGGTAATATTTCACCATTAGAATGCCAGAAGGTTCCGGTATTTTGCAAATTTAATTGATCGATACGAGTCAATAGTCCTTTTACTGATTCTGTGGTAGTAATCCCGGAATCGGTAAAGCCTGTCATGCGAGTTTTGACTAATCCTGGATGCAGAATCGCTACTGCAATACCTTTAGATTTTAAGTCATGGGACAAGGATTTACCTGCCATTGACAAAGCCACTTTGGACATCCGATAACCGTAGGAACCACCGGAAGTGTTATCGTCAATGGAACCCATACGACTTGTCATCATCACGACTTTTGCACCAGATTTTAAGTTATTTAATAAAGCCTGAGTTAAGCGTAAAGGACCGATTGCATTGACTTCAAATTGTCTGCGAATGCTATCAAAATCTAAGTTTCCAAGGCTAACTTGTTCGATTATACCGGCATTGTTAATTAAAACATCAATTTGTTTACCGTCAAGTCTTTTAACTAATTGAGCAACTGAAGATTCAGTGGTAATATCAATATCTGTTTCTATTTGTACTCCTAAAGCTTTTAATTCATCTGACACTGAGCGACATACCGCAATCACATTATCTTCTCTTTGTTTGAGTTGGCGACAATATTCTAAGCCGATACCTCGATTTGCACCCGTTACTAAATAAGTTGACATATTGATATTGATGTATGTTGATGTTTTTACCTTGTACAGCTTTATATTATCAAATATTAAATAAACTTTTCATCCTTAGTGGTAAGCACTGAATATCTCTTTTCGCTTGAGCTTAATCATCTTATATAAATACATTAAGTATAAACATTAATCTGATATATAGCGGACAAGATATCCCCGGTACAACTTGAAATTAAAACTTTGGGAAACAAAAAAAATCATACTTGAGAAATAAAAATTTCTATCAAAAGACTATTTTTTTTAGTTGACATTAACAATCCAAGTATTTAACTGATTGATTATTTGCTACAATGTAAGAAAAATAATATTGAATCATTTTAATTAAGGAGGAGATGTAATGCAACGTCTCAGACAGATTTTTCAAAATAGTTTAATCCGCTTTATCGCTGTTTTTTCCGTTTTATTTCGTTCAATCTTTGGTTTTCTGGGAAATATCTTTGGTTCTATAGGTAAGACTCTGGGAATTTCCAATTCGGAGTCGGGATATTTTGTAGATTCTGATCAAAAAGAAGCTATCGAAGAAACCAAAATACCCGTCGCAACTGTGAAATCCCCTGAACCTGCTATTAGTAGTAACCGTCGTCGTCCAAATAAGTCTTCTAATATGGATAATTTTATGAAAATGGCGAAAGAACTAAATAAAGGTTAATTCAGTTAAATATTAATGTAGAGACGTTGCAATGCAACGTCTTTTTCATTTAAAATCACAACATATTTATAATCATCTAAAAAATAGATATTTTTGAGGGAAAATGCAAAAAGCAATCCAAGAAGCTGCGGAATTTTTACAAAACAAAGTTAAAAAAGCACCAGCATCAGAAGCTGTAGTCAAAGCGTTAATCGAAGCAGAAAAAACAGCGAAACAAACCAAGGTAAATAATAGTTATTCGCAGTTAATCGGTACTTGGAGGTTAGGATTTATTACTGGAACTAAAAAGACTCGCAAGCGTGCGGGAGTTGTTTTGGGTGCAGGGAAATTTTTACCTAAATTGGTGAAAATTCAACTTACTTACAGTCAATCGGAAAATTTTCAAGAACAAGGAAACGTTGAAAATTCTGTAGAGTTAGGTTTATTAAAAATAGTTTTAACAGGTTCGGTACAATTTTGGTCGAAAAAAAATATAGTCGCGTTTGATTTTACTAGAATGCGGCTATCTTTATTGGGATTAAACTTATATCAAGGTTACATTCGGGGTGGAAAAGATAGAGAAGCAACTTTTTACAAACAGACTTTAAAAGAACAAGCATTTTTTACTTACTTTTTAGTAGAAGATAACTATATTGCAGCCAGAGGTAAAGGTGGTGGATTAGCTTTGTGGGTGAAAGAATTTTAGATTTTAGATTTTAGATTTTGGATTATAATTTTTTTATTGATAAGCTAAAAAGCCTTTAATTTGTCTATTCAAATTTTATTCAAGTCTTGTAGTGCGGGCAAGCCTGCTCGCTAGACAAATATAAATTAAATGCGCGATAGCTTAGTTAGAAAATATTCTGAAAGTAACCGACGTTGAAAACCCAGTGACTCTACTTAATATACTTTAAACCCATGCAGACGGGTGCCGGTTTGTATAGCTGCGATAACAAAGCGCCGAATAAAACTATATTGATACAAATCTTTACATAACAACAACTATTTTGAATCTAGGCAATACCTGCAAAATACCTTTATTATTCTAAAGGTATTTAAAAATTTTACATTCGTAAAAAAAAGATACTATGACCAAAATTCACCCTAGTGAAAACCCAAGCCAAATACCGCAAACCTTTGAAGAAGCTGTTTTAATGATTCAAGAATTTGCTTTTGTAGAAGTAAAAAAAGAAGTAGAAAAAAAGCAACTTTACTTTCATAACTATGCCCATACACAGGCAGTTAAACGGCGAGCAGAAATAATTTTTAATGCCATTGAACCCTTTTGGGATCAAATTTGTGATCAGCCTGCTTTGTCGGATAGTCGGCGAGTAAAACAACTAATTGATATTTGTGCCGCCAGTCATGATATTGTTCAGGAATTCTTGCCTGTAACTACACCTCAAACTGCAAGACAGCGAGAAAGCGGAGTCAGCGAGACAGCTACAATTAACAAGTTAATTTATTATATAAAAAAGTTAAATCAAAAATTTATTGCTCAAAATCCTCAACTTCCTCCTTTATTTACCTTCTCAGACTTAGAAATAATAAAAAAAACTATTTCAGCAACAATTTGTCTTTTTGATGATAGCGACAATTCAATTTATCAACCAGATTTATATAATTTAGAACAACAAATCATCTTACCCGCACGGATAATTGCATTAGCCGATATTGGTGGATTGGGTATTGATGGGATTCCAGCTTATTTTCAAGAAGCGAGCTTGATATTGTTGGAAGAAAATCTTCATATCATACCGTTAATTAAAGAATTTTTGAGTGAAACAGACTGTGATGGTGACAAAAAAGAATTATATAAAAATCTCAGACAGCGGTTGTTAGAAAGAGCCAAATTTCAGTTAAGCTTTGCAAAAGGACGCTATGCAAGATTGAATCAAGAACTTGAAGGTTTACCCGAAGAAGTTGTTTTGGTACTCAAAGAGAAGGTTTTTAAATACCTTAACGAGCAAACAATTCAACAAATTGAAGCTTTAACACCTACCGCAGCTAATACAAGTCTTAAAGAACTAATTGAGTTTTTCGAGCTAGAGAAATATATTTCTAAATAGCATTAATTAATCAAATATATTAGCGAAAAGCCTATGAAATAAATGTTTTCCAGAATTTATATAAAGCAAAACTTTAAAAAATATAAAGTTGTATTATTAAAAACATGAACCCTGGTATAATCTTCTAGCAATTTACAGTTAAAGAGAAAAATGCCACTTTCTAAACGGTGTTTGGCTGAGTTTATCGGTACTTTTTGGCTGGTGTTTGGTGGATGCGGTAGTGCGGTTTTAGCTGCTGGATTCATTGCTAATGCTACAACAATAGGTAACGATATTGCATTTCCCCTGGGGATTGGATTGGTAGGGGTTTCACTGGCATTTGGTTTAACAGTTATGACAATGGCTTATGCTATTGGACATATATCAGGATGCCACTTAAATCCAGCTGTATCCATCGGTTTAGCAGTCGCAAAGCGTTTTCCACCAAGAGAGCTATTTATGTATATCGGCTCTCAAGTATTGGGTGGTGTAGCGGGTGCTGGAGTGCTAGCGATAATAGCTAGTGGAAATCCGAAGTTTAACTTAGTTACTAGCGGTTTTGCTGCTAACGGTTTCGGAGAACATTCTCCAGGCAACTATACTATACTCGCTTGTTTCGCTGCTGAATTTGTTTGTACCTTCATGTTTTTGATGATTATTTTAGGTGCAACAGATGAGCGCGCACCAGCGGCTTTAGCACCGATGGCAATTGGTTTGGGATTAACACTAATTCACTTGATTAGTATTCCTGTTACCAATACATCTGTAAATCCTGCTCGTAGTTTAGCACCAGCTTTGTTTGTTGGTGGTTGGGCAATCGCGCAATTATGGTTATTCTGGGTTGCACCAATTTTAGGAGCAGTTGCAGCTGGATTAGTTTACTCTAATGTTTTTGAAGTTCCAAAAGTTGAAATAGAAAGAGATTTATCTGAAGTCAGAGGATAGTTTTTCAAGTTTGATATCTCGGCTAGAGCATCAGTTTTTTTTACTTTTGTAATGCGGGTTGTAAAATCCGCTATTGTTTGCTTATCAAAATATCTAATATACTCGTTGAATAGAAAAATCTGCGTCCCTTTCCGTTCACAAAATGGATATATTGGATACAACTATTTATTTAGTTAATTACTTGAAAGCGAAATCGCCTAAAATAATTAATATGAAAACTGCTAAATTAATCACAAATGATGATAATCAAACAGTGATTTTACCAAAAGAATTCAAGTTTAATGGCAATGAAGTTTATATAAAAAAGGTAGGAAATACTGTTATTTTAATTTCCAAGGAAAATCCTTGGCAAACGCTATTTGATAGTTTAGAACTATTCTCTGACGAATTTATGGGAACCAGAGAACAGCCAAAATTAGAAATTAGAGAAACTCTCGAATGAAATTTTTGCTTGATACTAATACGTGCATCTACATAATCAAGAATAAACCTCCTCAAGTATTGCATAAATTTCAGACTTTTAATATTTCTGATATAGGAATATCATCTATTACAGTCGCAGAACTTGAGTATGGCGTTTACAAAAGTCAGCGTCAAGAAAAAAATAAATTAGCCCTGACTCAATTTTTAATCCCTTTAGAAATTGTCAATTTTGATGAAAACTGTACCAATTTATATGGAAAAATTCGCACAGAATTAGAAAACAAGGGTATTGTAATTGGTGCAATGGATATGTTAATTGCATCACAAGCAATGAGTCTAGGATTAACTTTAGTAACAAAAATCTTAAAGAGTTTTCACGAATACCTGGTTTAGTCTTAGAAAATTGGGTAACAGATTAAACCCACGATGATTTTATTGAGTTTAAGGAACAACAAGACAGATTGTCATATATTAAGAAATACTAAATAATCTGATGCTTCCGGGGATTTACTGCTTATCTAGTTAGTGGCAAAGCTGACACAGTGAAAGCAACTAAGGTAGGCAATTATTTATGGAAATTTTATCTAATACTGTTGCGCTCTCAAGGATGCAGTTTGCGTTGACGGCGATTTTTCATATGTTATGGCCGGTTTTAACTACAGGACTGGGTATTTACTTAGTTGTCATAGAAGGAATGTGGTTAAAGACACGCAATCCTGATTACTATTTTCACGCTCGTTTTTGGTCAAAGCTTTACGTTCTTAACTTTGGTGTTGGCGTAGCTAGCGGGATTCCGATGGAATTTCAATTTGGTACTAATTGGGGACCGCTTTCGGAAGCTATTGGTAACTTTTTTGGCAGTGTCATTGGTTTTGAAGCTTCTTGGGCTTTTATGTTGGAGGCTGCTTTTTTAGGAATTATGGTGTTTGGTTGGGAACGAGTTAATCCGAAAGTTCACTATATGGCAACTATTTTAGTAGCTTTTGGCGCAAATCTGTCAACTTTATGGATTTTATCGGCTAATTCCTGGTTGCAAACTCCCGCAGGAGGAAGTTTTATTAATGGTGAGTTTGTAGTTAGCGATTATTTTCAAGCTGTGTTCAATCCTTTTATGGCTGTGAGTGTTTCTCATATGTTCCTTGCGACTTTGGAAACTTCGCTGTTTGTGATTGGGGGAATCAGTGCTTGGTACATTCTGAATAAACGCAATCCAGCTTTCTTTTCCATCGCTTTAAAAATTGCGATCGCAGTTGCAATTATTGTCGCACCTCTACAAATCTATGTGGGGCATTTAAGCGGTGAACAGGTTTATCACTATCAACCTTCTAAATTAGCCGC
>JBHJOU010000691.1:0-8394 GCA_050329355.1 Rivularia sp. (in: cyanobacteria) | reverse complement strand
TGAAATGGCGACCCCTCATCTGCTCGCACGGAACTTCCGGGAGCAACTATGACATTTGAACTGATTTCAACATCACCAATAATGTAAGAAAACGAATGTACGAAAGCAGTTTCGTGAATTCGTGGTTCAGCCAAATTCTTAGACCACGGGGTTGGGGGAGCCGCTGTGGTGGTGCGGACTCTCATAGCGTTGTTTCTCCTTAAATACGTTCTTTTATTAGTTAAGAGTTAGGAGTTAGAAGTTAGGAGTTAGGAGTTAAGAGTTAGGAGTTAGTACCACCGGAGTTAAGAGTTATTTTATTAACAACTAATCACTATCTACTAACCACTAACTACTAACCACTAACTACTATCTATTTACCACTAACAACTAATTATTAATATTGTTCTTTTTTGCTGTAAATTAAGCGATTTTCAACATAAACTGTATCAATTATCGCCACTACTGCTGCATCGATTGGACGCTGTTCGTTGCCATAAATTTGACGTGCAGCACTACCACGACTGATGAGTACCCACTCATCAACTCCCGCACCCACGATATCTGCCGCAACTTCGTATTCTGGCTGGATACGTCCTTCTTCATCTATTAACTGTAATAAGAGCAGTTTCACTCCTCTAAGACTTGGATCTTTTTGCGTGCTAGATACTGTTCCGCGAACTCTGGCAATTTGCATTCCTTTCTACGATATTACGGTCTTCCACCATAAGGACGAATTGCGTTGACATTTTCCCGGAATTGCTCTACATCTTCGGTATATCTAATTGGTAAAACGTATTCTAGGTTTTCGTGGGGACGAGCGATGATATGAGTAGACAATACTTGTCCCCCATTCACTCGCTTCACAGACTCAACTCCTGCTCCAACTGAAGCTTGAACTTCTGATACGTCTCCTCTAACAATAACGGTAACGCGACCTGTACCGATTTTTTCATATCCAACCAAGGTGACGCGAGCAGCCTTCACCATCGCATCCGCTGCTTCTACTACTGCTGGAAAACCCAGAGTTTCTACCATTCCAACTGCAATTGACATTACTTTCTATCCTCAAAAAATTTCCTAAATTGACTTGGACCATGTTGTAAACAAATGGGTATCTTTAATTTGTCTAGCTAGTCGTAAACCTATAGTACTCCTGTAGCGCTGCTAAATTCCTCACTCAAATTTAACCAAATATATCTAGTTAATTTAGGAAAGACCTAGAGAGAAACTTTTCTCAAGCTGCAAAAATTATCTTACAACCTGCATTACCCTGCGCGTCAACAGTAGGTTTGATTACAAGGGTTGATTTTCTAGGTTCCTGTATTAGTCTTAAATGACGACTAGATTTTTTAACAATTGCTTACTTTTTCCCCAAATAAATTCAATATGCCGGGCATCTCAAATTATCAATAGTCTTTAAGTTCGGAATTGTTCCACTGCTTCGGTATATCTAATTGGTAGAACATATTCCAAGTTTTCATGGGGACGGGCAATAATATGGGTGGAAACAACTTCACCACCGTTTACCCGTCTTGCAGCTTCGATACCTGCTGCAACTGAAGCTTGTACCTCAGAAACATCTCCCCGCACGATTACAGTTACACGAGCGCTACCGATTTTTTCGTAACCCACTAAGGTAACGCGAGCGGCTTTCACCATCGCATCCGCTGCTTCTACTACTGCGGGGAATCCCTTAGTTTCAATCATTCCAACTGCTATAGGCATTTACTGACTCCAACAACTTTACTAAATTTATGACTCTACGAAGACTTTTTTTGACGGGTATGCTTATTTAAAAGCTGAAAAAAAAACTTCCCCCAAATTAAGCATATGAAAGCTTTGCACCCATTGCAATATAAATTACTATAATAGTTTGTAATCAAAGGATTTTAAAAAACTTAACATATCTTTGATCCAGGGTCTACAATTAGTCACTACTCAATCGAAGTTTACGGTTTCTAGAGTAGACACTTCTGCTTTATACTTTTTTTATCACATTTGCCCAAACCGCTTTCATCGAAGCGTAAATTTGACATAGGGAAGAATGACTTTAGTCTCAAACATCTCTAGAGCCTACTTTCTGAATGCATAACCATTGGTGCAAAAAAGATATCAAGGAAATATAATATTTTCTTATCAGACAGATTATTCTAGGTTTTTTAATTAAGAAAACTGAAACAATAAATAAAGATTACTCATCAAAAAAATATTCAAAAAAGAGTGAGATATTGAGAATACAATTTGATTCTTTTGTCAAGTAATTTGTGAAAATTGTCAACCGAGAAAAAATGAATTGATATTTGATCTGATTGATTAGAATTGATTAGATTAGAGTATTCAAAGAAATAGGAAAAGTTCTTAAAAACTATTTAAAGAGTATTTATAGTGGTAAATTTGAATGAATGAGTTTCTATTTTCAACAACTTGGTGTTTGCCCTTATATGGATTAGTCGGTGCGTTGTTAACCTTACCCTGGGCAACGGGATTAATTAAGCGTACCGGACCAAGACCAGCAGCTTATGTGAATTTATTAGCAACAGGTTTAGCTTTTTTTCATAGTGTATTCGTATTTAAAGAGATTTGGAACAGGGAACCAGAAACTATTATTTTAAATTGGTTTACAGCCGCCGATTTAAATATCTCTTTTGCATTAGAAATATCGTCAGTAAGTTTTGGTGCGACAGTTTTAGTTGCCGGATTGAGTTTATTAGCACAAATTTATGCTTTAGGTTATCTAGAAAAAGATTGGGCAACAGCGAGATTTTTTGCTTTGATGGGCTTTTTTGAAGCAGCGTTGAGTGCTTTAGCTATCAGCGATTCTTTGTTACTCAGCTACATGGTATTAGAAGTTTTAACTCTCTCAACTTACCTGTTAGTTGGATTTTGGTACGCTCAACCGTTGGTAGTTACAGCAGCGCGAGATGCATTTTTCACCAAACGGGTAGGAGATTTATTGTTGTTGATGGGCGTGGTAGCTATAGGTACTATGGCAGGTAGTTGGGATTTCTCCGACTTATACAAATGGGCGCAAACAGCACAATTAAGTCCCCTAACATCAACTTTACTCGGTTTAGCATTAATTGCCGGACCTGCCGGTAAATGCGCTCAGTTCCCCCTGCATTTGTGGTTAGATGAAGCAATGGAAGGTCCCAACCCAGCTTCAGTATTACGAAACTCCTTGGTAGTTGCTGGTGGAGCTTATGTACTTTACAAACTCGAACCCATTTTAGCGTTATCACCAGTAGCTTTAGATGCTTTATTAATTATCGGTACGATCACAGCAATTGGTGCGAGTTTAGTTTCCATAGCCCAGATCGATATTAAGCGAACTTTATCTCATTCCACCAGTGCATACATGGGTTTAGTGTTTGTCGCAGCCGGTATGGAACAAGGCGCTGTGGCACTGTTATTGTTGTTTACTCACGCGATCGCCAAAGCTTTATTATTCATGAGCGCCGGTTCGGTGATTTATACTACCCAGACTCAAGATATCACCGAAATGGGCGGATTATGGTCACGAATGCCAGCAACTACTACAGCTTTTATTGTCGGTTCAGCTGGTATGGTAACGCTATTACCCTTGGGCAGCTTTTGGGCAATGCTGTCATGGGCTGATGGTTTTTATCTAACTAGTCCTTGGGTAATTGGGATTTTAATCATAGTTAATGGTTTGACAGCCTTAAATTTGACAAGGGTATTTAGATTAGCCTTTTGGGGAGAACCGCAACAAAAAACCCGACGCACTCCCGAAGTGCATTGGCCGATGGCATTACCAATGGTATCCCTAACTGTGGTGACTTTGTTAGTACCTATGATGCTTCAGCAATGGTACTTATTACCAACTTGGGAAAGTATCAATTGGTATGTATTAGCGGCCTTAGTATCTTCGAGTTTAATAGGAGTTATTATCGGTTCTACTATTTATCTGCATAAAGCTTGGTCTAGGTCAACAGTATTAAGTTGGAGATTTATCCAAGATTTATTGGGATACGATTTTTACATAGACCGTATTTATCGAGTCACCATAGTCAGTGCTGTCGGGTTGCTATCCAAAATTTCCGCTTGGAGCGATCGCTATTTAGTCGATGGATTAGTAAATTTAGTCGGTTTTGCAGCTATTTTCAGCGGACAAGGTTTAAAATACAGCATTTCCGGGCGTTCTCAAGGTTATGTGTTGACTATCGTATTTGGAGTCAGTTTAATCGGCTTATTTATCAGCTGGTCTTTAGGATTGCTTGATAATTTACCGTTTTAATCAGGTTAAAGGTCAAAGGTTAAAGGTTAAAGGTCAACTGTCAACTCTCAACTATTCTATGCTTAGTATTTTAATTTTGCTACCGCTCTTAGGTGCGGCTGTGATTGGATTTTTGCCTTTTGGTATTACACCAAAAACTTCCCGTAGCATAGCTTTAATTATTGCTACTATTGCTTTTTTGTGGACATTGGTATTAGCTAGTCAGTTTAATTTAGGTGAAATTAATCAACAGTTTAGGGAATTCATCCCTTGGATAGATGTATTGGGATTGAATTATCATCTTGGAATTGATGGTTTATCTTTACCTTTGTTGATATTAAATGCATTGCTAACTGGAATAGCTATTTACATCAGCGATACATCCATAGCGCGACATCGATTGTATTATTCTTTGTTGCTACTACTCAACGTGGGAGTTACGGGAGCGTTTTTATCCCAGGATTTACTGCTATTTTTCCTATTTTATGAATTGGAATTAATTCCCCTTTATTTGTTGATTGCTATATGGGGTGGAGAGCGCCGGGGTTATGCAGCCACCAAGTTTTTGATTTATACAGCTGTTTCTGGAATTGTGGTTTTAGCCAGTTTTCTGGGCTTAGTTTGGCTGAGTGGTAGTTCTAGTTTTAGTTTAGATAGCTTACAAACAAGTTCTATACCCTTAGCGACACAAATTTTACTGTTGTTGGGAATATTAATCGGTTTCGGGATCAAAATTCCCTTGGTTCCCTTACATACCTGGTTACCGGATGCTCACGTCGAAGCTTCCACACCAATTTCCTTGCTGCTGGCTGGGGTGCTGTTGAAATTAGGAACTTACGGTATGCTCCGTTTTGGAATGTATTTGTTACCAGAAGCTTGGACATACTTAAGTCCTTGGCTGGCAACTTGGGCAGTAGTTAGCGTATTGTACGGTGCATCTTGCGCGATCGCCCAAAAAGACATGAAAAAAATGGTAGCTTACAGTTCTGTAGCACATATGGGATACATTCTTTTAGGTGCAGCCGCTGCGACACCTTTAAGCATATTAGGCATCGTCATGCAAATGGTTAGCCATGGTTTAATTTCAGCCCTGCTGTTTTTGCTTGTGGGAGTAATTTATAAAAAAGCAGGTAGTCGCGATTTGGATGTTGTTCAAGGATTGTTAAATCCCGAAAGAGGCTTACCTTTAATTGGTAGTTTGATGGTTTTGGGAGTAATGGCAAGTGCAGGGATACCGGGAATGGTCGGATTTATTGCGGAATTTATCGTATTTCGGGGCAGTTTTGCAATTTTTCCCATCCAAACTTTACTGTGCATGATTGGAACCGGCTTAACTGCGGTTTACTTCTTAATTTTGATGAGCAAAGCCTTTTTCGGACGCTTATCCGAACAAGTAACCAATTTACCCCGTGTTTATTGGTCTGATAGAATACCGGCTATTGTTTTAGCAGTTTTAATCGTAATTTTTGGTATTCAACCGAATTGGCTAATCCGTTGGAGTGAATCAACAACTAACATCATGATGAATACACAAAATCAGATTGTGAACGTGTCTTTTAATAAGTAAAAATAAATGTTAGTTGTTAGTTGTTGGTGGTTGGTTGTTGGTGGTTAGTTGTTGGTTGTTAGTTGTTCATTTTATTCTCCCCCCATCTCCCCATCACCCCATCCCCTTCCTTGTCCCCTTCCCCATCCCCAAATTATTACAGGAGAAGCCTTTATGGTTAGAACTACTACAAAAAAAACACCTAAAAATCATCCTTTAGCTGAATATATTGAACGTCTATTAAATGGTGAAGCATTACTTCTAGATACTCCAGAAAATTTAATTGAAGTTGTCGGGGTACTTCACAGTTACGGTATTGTTTTAGATGCTTATTCAAAGAATTTAATCTACTTTGCCGAGAATCAATTTTTAGTATTCTTTCCGTTTTTTAAATACTTTAACGGCGAAATTAATTTTAAAAAATTACTGCGTCACTGGCAACACGATAGAATCAATTATGAATACGCCGAATACTGCATGAAATCAATGATGTGGCACGGTGGTGGTGGATTAGATGAATATGTAGATTCAAAATAGTTTAGACGCTTAGCACAAGCAGTTATTAATGCAAAGTTTCAAAATAATCCTTTAGTTTTGGGTGTTAATCAACTGTTCCCAGAATTTTTACTTGAACAGTTACGAGTTTGTTCTTATTACAGCGGTTTGGGACAATTTTGGCGCGTGATGTCTGATGCATTTATGAGTTTATCAGACCTCTATGATAAAGGTAAAATTAGATCAATTCCTCAAGTTGTAGATCATGTAAAAGAGGGTTTGGTAGCAAATGCGAATAATCCCATTACCTATGCTGTAAAAATTCGGGATAAAGTTTACGACATAATTCCCAAAAAAGCTGGTTTGACTTTTTTAATGGATACAGCAGTACCTTATGTAGAAGCAGTTTTCTTCCGAGGAACACCTTTTCACGGTACAGTTTCTTATAATGCTCAAGCTTATCAAATTCCTCCAGACCAAGGAAGATTTCAATATGGTGCATTGTACGCAGATCCTTTACCAATTGGTGGTGCTGGTATTCCTCCAACATTATTAATGCAGGATATGCGTCACTATTTACCCGAATATTTACACAATATTTATCGTCAAACTCGTCGTGGGGAAGATGATTTACGGGTACAAATTTGTAAAAGTTTTCAAAAATCAATGTACTGTGTTACCACTGCGGCAATTTTAGGATTAATGCCTTATCCAGCAGATACTAAAAATCCTTCTGAGCAAGATGCTAATCAAATTTATTTACAAAATTGGATGGATAGATTTATTAATTCACAGTTGCAAGTTGTAAATGAACAGCCTATAACTTGTGAAGTGGCTTTACCGAAGTGGATGTAGAGAAGGTTAAAGGTTAATGTTGTTACCGCAAGAATTAGCAAATAGTTTTCAAGTCGAACTTAGAAATGATGAGGAGGCAAACAGAATGCGTTATGTAACCAGTATTGAAAGATTGGCAAAGGAAGAAGGAGTTATTCAAAATGCACGAGAAAGCGTAGTTGAAACTTTATCAACCAGATTTGAAGAAGTACCAATACCAGTTGTTGAAGCTGTTAATGGAATTGATGATGTTACCATCTTGAAAAGTTTGCTCAGAAGGGCAATTCTTGTTGGTTCGATAGCGGAATTTGAGCAGGATTTAGGTAGTTGTTAGTAAGTTGGATTTAATGAAGCGTAAAAGATATCTTGTCAATTTTAACGAATAGACTTTGGATTAACGGTGGGATAAAAAGTCGGGCTTTTACGATAAATATCTATAACAACAGAAAATATTCATAAAAACCCGACTTCTATGATTATCTAAAAACTAATCCAAAACCTCAACTTTACTAACCGCTTTCACTCCTGCCATATCCAATATTGGTACTATCAAATCTTCGCGTTTCACTGCCATCATATGCACTCCTTGACACAATTGTTGAGCAATTTGTACTTGTTCGGCAGCAATTTTTATTCCTTCTTCTAAGGGATTCTTTGCTTGTTCTAATCTATCAATTATACGTTCAGGAATTTCAACTCCAGGAACACATTTATTGATAAATCTAGCATTTTTTGCCGACTTTAATAGAAAAATTCCGGCTAAAATTGGTTTGTTACAACCTGCGGCTATTTGAGTCATAAATTTATCCAAAATTTCAAAATCTGTAATCATTTGACTTTGAAAAAATTGCGCTCCGGCTGCTAATTTACGTTCAAATCGCTTTTGTAAACCACTCCAACTCCGACATTGGGGATCTACCGCAGCACCCACAAATAAATCGGTGGCTCCGTCGGTTAAGGGTTTATCGTTACTATCCAAGCCGTTGTTGAGTTTCCCGATTAATTGCAGCAAACGCACTGACTCTAGATCAAACACGCTTTTAGCGTCGGGGTGATCGCCTGCTTTTACAGGGTCGCCGGTTAAAGCTAAAATATTACGGATACCCAAAGCATGAGCGCCCATCAAGTCACTTTGTAAACCAATGCGGTTTCTGTCTCGACAAGCCATTTGACATATCGGCTCAATTCCCTGTTGATGTAAAATTACAGACGCTGCTAAGGAAGACATCCGTAAAACTGCGCGGCTACCGTCGGTGATATTGACGGCATGAACTCTCCCCTTAAGAGTCGCCGCCATTTCTAC
>JBHJOU010000632.1:0-7302 GCA_050329355.1 Rivularia sp. (in: cyanobacteria) | reverse complement strand
GGCGATCGCCCTAATTGCCAAAAGTTAGAAACTGTCGGTCACGAAACCCAACCACCAGCCAGATACACCGAAGCAACTTTGGTGAAAACCCTAGAAAGTGAAGGAATTGGTCGTCCCAGTACCTACGCGAGCATTATCGGTACCATTATTGATAAGGGCTATGCTCAATTAACAAATAATGCGTTAATTCCCACATTTACAGCTTTTGCCGTCACCAAGTTACTAGAAACCCACTTTCCGGATGTGGTAGACCCCAGCTTTACATCAAGAATGGAGCAAACTCTTGATGATATTTCTACCGGGGAAGCTGAATGGCTACCTTATCTCAAACAGTTTTATCTAGGTGAAAAAGGTTTGGATACCTTGGTTAGGGAGCAAGAAAAAATAATTGATGTATTAACATCAAGAACTGTAGACTTGAATATCCCAGATGTCAAAATTCGGATTGGTAAATTTGGCGCTTACTTAGAAGCCGAAAATGGTGGTGAGACAGTTACAGCTTCGATTCCCAGAGATTTAACTCCAGCGGATCTCGATCCCAAACAAGTCGAAAAAATACTCAAGCAAAAAACTGAAGGTCCCGATCAAGTCGGTATCCATCCAGAAACTGCCCAACCAATTTTCATGTTGATTGGTCCTTATGGTCCTTACGTTCAATTAGGCGAGAAATCCGAAGAAAATCCTAAACCAAAACAAGCATCCCTACCGAAAAATGTCAAGCCAGAAGAAGTAACGGTGGAAATGGCTGTTGGTTTACTCTCGCTGCCCAGAAAATTAGGAGAGCATCCAGAGACAGGAGCTAGCATCCAAGCTAATTTAGGACGCTTTGGTCCTTATGTAGTTCATAATCTCAAAGATGCCAAAGATTACCGTTCCTTAAAAGCCGGTGATGATGTATTGAGTATTACTTTAGAAAGAGCCTTAGAATTATTATCCGAACCCAAAAAAGGACGTGGTAGCAAAAGTAAAGCCAAGCAGCCGTTGCGCGAATTGGGTTCTCATCCAGACAGTTCTGAACCCATCAACATTTATGATGGTCCTTATGGAGTTTATATCAAGCACGGCAAAACAAATGTCGGTATTCCCGAAGGTGAAACTCCAGAAACCATCACTTTAGAAACAGCCTTGAAGTTATTAGCCGACAAAGCACCTAAAGGTAAATCAACTCGCAAAACAACTAAATCAAAAACTTCCACCACTAAATCCAAAACTTCGGCTACTAAATCCAAAAAGAAAACTGAAACAACCTGATGCAGTTTGCTTGCCAAAATTTTGACTAAATGTCAATAATCTGGATGTTCTCATACTTTCGGACTATTGCTTTTCAACCAGCGGTTGATAATCACTGCTGACAAAATCCTTCAAAAGAACTTAGATGCCTCCCTATCCGTGGCTAATGTGATAACCTAAAATAATGAAGGGAGAGTTCGTAGTTATCAATAATCACTTGCTCCCCATTCAGAGGGGTTTGGTATCAACCAATTTCTCAACCAACGGTACTGTTTTTACATCAGTTTCTCCGTAACCGATAGTTGACATTTGAGTTAGTACTCAGGAGCGTTCAGTTTAATGGATTATATCGAAAAAGTCCTCGAAAAGCTTAAGGAATTAACACGCAAGCTGATTGATGCTCTTTTAGGGCCTTCAGTTGAGCCGGAAGCTGAATTAATTCCCATTCCTGTAAACGAGCGTTCTGGTCGTGGTAGGTAGCTCAAATGCTCAGGAAGGAAATTCACCTTCTTTAAGCATTTTAGTACTGCACGGACCGAATCTGAATTTACTGGGAACTCGCGAACCAGAAATTTATGGCTCACTTAATTTAGATGACATTAATCGTCTGCTAGTTGAAGAAGGACGTTGTTTGTCAGCTAAAATTTCTGCCGTGCAGTCTAACCATGAAGGCGTTCTCGTAGATGCCATTCACGATGCTTTATTTAAACATCATGGCATCATCATTAATGCTGGAGCCTACACCCACACGAGTGTAGCATTACGAGACGCGATCGCAGGAGTTAACATACCAACTGTAGAAGTACATTTGAGCAATATATATCGTCGGGAAGAATTTCGTCATCATTCCTATATTGCACCAGTAGCAGTTGGGCAAATTAGTGGCTTTGGCGCGAAAAGCTACATTTTAGGATTACAGGCTTTAGTAGACTTCTTAAGAAAACCTTAAAAAATCTTGAAATTAAATCATAATTTTTAACGGTTTCTCATCGCTACATCCCCAAAATTTAGAAAATTTGTCAGATTTCTCAAAAAAATCTTTAAAAAACATTTATAAAAAACAGCAAAAAAAATTGCATCTGATTCCGAATATATGTTTACAGAATGGTAGTTATAACCTATACATCATGATTTGTTTTACCTGTCAGGGAACAGGAGGATGGAGAGATGGAGAGATGGGGAGATGGGATAAATTAACCATCAACTAACCACCATCAAGTAACAACTGTCATCTGTCAACTATTAACGATATGCGCTATTCACTTACAAGTAGAGTTCGGGGTGCTTTAGTCGGGTGTTTAATTGGGCAAGGTTTAGCTGCTAGAGTTGCCCAAAAACCTCTTTTATGGAGCAAAGCAGCAGCTAAAGGAATAAACAGTTTGCTTTCAACCCAAGGTAGATTTAATTTAGAGGAATGGAATAAAATTCAACAGCAAACTTGGAATTTAGAAGCACCGTGCGATTTAGTATTGGCAGATTTAATTTTATCAACTTTGCCCATCGCCTTATTTTTTCATGAAAACAATCTCAAATTACGAGAAAATTTGCTCCTGGCAATTCAAAAATATGATCATCCTTTATTAAGAGATGGAGTTTTAGCAGTATCTTATCTAATCGCTCAATCATTAAACGAAAAAATTAATTGCAATACTCTAGTTTCAGAAATAATTTCCTTTATCGGTGAAACGACAACGGAATTACCACAAAAATTGCAACAAGTCAATAATTTATTGATAGAAAATGCAGGATTAGTAGAATTGCAAAATTGCTTGAGTAAAGAAAATAATATAAATAATAATCTAATTAATCACATTGTTACAGCTTTTTATTGTTTTGCAAGTAATCAAGAAGATTTTCGTCTGACTTGTTTGCGAACAATTACCACAGACAAAGAAAACTCACAGATTCCTAGCGCGATCGCGGGTGCAATATCGGGAGCTTATAACAGCATGGCTGGTATACCGATAACTTGGCACTTAGGATTAGATCGGACAAAATTAGTACTTAGTGGGGAACTAACTAGCTTTTCCCAAATGGTAAAATTAGCTGATGCATTAGTGACTGTATGGTCGGGAGCGTATCAAGTATTACCACAAATTTTAGAAAAAAAGGAGGTAGATTTAAATTTAATTTTTCCGGATCAAGCAATTGCAGCTCCACATATCATCCGTTTACGCTAACTACATTTATCCGAAAACAAATCAACAGAACTTGTACAACTTTACATTTCACCGGACAGTTAAAAATCTTTTTCGAGCAAAAAACTATACTGATTAGGAAGTAATCCAGGATTTATACCAAATGGTAACTATGATGGCAGCAAGTTTAAACTCTGCTTCAGTTCAGAAATGTCTGGTGTTAAACCATTCTTATAAACAACTGCGGTCATAGATTATGAAAACGCAGCCATTTATTAAATCCTTAATTCAAGTAGCAGCTATTTGCAACCGACGATACAAAGCATTACATCGCTTATATGTATCCAAGACAGGTGAGAATCAGTATAAAAAATTCTTGTGTTCCAGTTCAATGGTAAATTCGGTTAAAGCTAAATGTGGTATTTACGCAGCTTTTTGGGGTTTTATTCCTCAGCATTCTGTGGTGGTGTTTACGATTGCTTTGGTTACCATGACAGGTGTGATGGGACACAAGTTATACAACCAACCGCAGTTGCAAGAACAAGCCATCGCTCGCGAGACAATTGTTGCGCCTTATACTGCGACTATAGAAAATATACAGGAAACAGAATTACTCCGCGAAGCTGCTAGAGGCAATTCTCGGCAATGGTTAATGGTGGATAAACGAATTAACCAAACAGTTGAGCAAAATTTACAGCGATTGTTACAGCAAGCAAATCAAGTTCGTACAACTGCTGGTTCTTTTCCATTTTTTGATCGCGAGGTATTGCATCCTTTAACACAAATTTTCCTTCGTTCCGCTTCCGACGAGGAATGGAAGCAATTATTAATATCTTTGGAAGATGGGAATCAAAATATTGCTAGGGATGGAAAACCTCAAGGTGTGCCTGTAGCGAATAGAACCGATACTATTGTTACAGAAATCCCAATTATTGATATTACGGCAACAAATCCTAATTTTGAACAGGCGCTAAGCCAATTACAACTCTATGGTGCCAAAACTTCTCCAGAAAATTTGCGATCGCTAATTGGAATCATTGAAAAAAAGCGAAAAATGTACGCTCAAGCCAAAGCCAAATTAGCAGTAATTCGCCAATCAAAGCCAGGAGAAATTTTATATAACGACACCAGCATACTTGACTTTAGCGATGACGAATGGTCAATAACTCAAGCCGCCATTTTAGAAAGCGCCCAATTAATTTTAGCTCAAGGAATTCACCCCGGACTACCCCAAGAAAATTTAGAGTACGTAATTAATCTGCATTTACAAAAATCACAATCATTAATACCCCCATATGCTAAAGTTTGGGCAAATAAATTATTAGTCAGCGTTTTACAGCCAAATTTAAAACAAGACGAACAAAAAACAGAACTACAAGCCGATAAAGCAGCAGCAAAAATACAGCCAGTAATGATAACGGTGCAAAAAGGTGAATTAATTGTTAGAAAAGGAGAGATAATTACAGCTTGGAATTTAGCAGTATTAGAAAATTATAATCTGATTCGCCGCGAAGTTAATTGGCTGGAATTAACCTATTTAGCAAGCGCGATCGCCTTCTCAATTAGTGTTTATGCTTTAGTAGAAAAACGCATCAAAATTCGATTACGTCAAAGCGACCGATTATTAGTATTATTACTGGCGCTATCGTGTCCATCGTTACTGGTTTTTGGGACTCCTTTTAGCACTTGGAGTGCATTAGGTTTGCTATTGGGCAGTTTCTACGGACGCAAATTAGGTCTGACGGTGATTGGATTACTGTTAATTTTATTGTTGCCCATGAGCTTAGAAGTCGGCAATACAGCAATTATCGCTGGTGCAGCAGGAGGAATACTCGGTACCTCTATGGCTCAACACTTACGTTCTCGTGAAGAATTGGCAGTATTAGGTTTTGGAATTTCCTTAACTGAAGGTGGTGTTTATTTATTATTAAAAATCTTACTGGGTACTGCATTTACTCCCACTTCTTACCTTGTTTTTCAGGAAGCGGGATTATTAGCTTTATCCGGTTTGGGTTGGAGCATTGTCGCTTTGGGATTAAGTCCCTACTTAGAAAAACTGTTTGATTTAGTGACTCCAATTCGTTTAGCAGAACTGGCTTCTCCTAATCGTCCCTTACTCAAACGGCTGGCAAAAGAAGCCCCCGGAACATTTCAACACACCTTGTTTGTTGCTACCCTTGCCGAAGCCGCAGCCAAAGAACTGGGCTGTAATGTCGATTTAATTAGAGCCGGGACATTATACCATGATATCGGAAAAATGCACGACCCAATGGGATTTATCGAGAATCAAATGGGAGGCCCAAACAAGCATGAAACAGAAATTAATGACCCTTGGTTAAGTGCCGATATTATTAAAAAGCACGTCAGTGAGGGATTAATTATGGCGAAAAAACATAGTTTACCCACGGCAATACAAGCATTTATTCCAGAACATCAAGGAACAATGCAAATTGCTTATTTTTATCATCAAGCCCAAGAATTAGCTAAAGATAATCCAACTTTACAAGTAAAAGAAGAAGATTTTCGCTATGAAGGACCAATTCCACAATCACGGGAAAGCGGAATTCTCATGTTAGCTGATTCTTGTGAAGCCGCATTGCGATCGCTTAGAGATGCTACACCAGAAAAAGCCTTGAACATGGTTAATAATATTCTACGGGCTAGGTGGAAAGATAATCAACTCTCGGATTCGGGCTTAACACGGCAAGAAATGACGAAAATAGCCGAAATATTTGTCAGAGTTTGGCAACAGTTCCATCACAAGCGAATTGCTTATCCTAAGTTGAAAGCAAATAATTAAAAGGTTAGAGGTTAGAGGTTAAAGGTTAAAGGTTATATAATCATAGAAGTCGGGTTTTTACGAAAAATATCCCTAGCACCACAAAAGATGAATAGAAACCCGCTTCTTAACCCTCCAGACAACATGGGTATAGGAAAAGTTGTGGAAATTGGATTTTTTACTCCCCGATTTACTTTCTAACTCCAGGCAGAATAAAATCGATTGCGGTTTGTGCGTGTTTCTCAATCATTTCTGGACTTCGTAAATCTAAATTCGGTGTTAAATGTTTAATATTTTCGTAGGCATCAAAATAGAAATTACAAACCCCATTGATATGCATTGCTGTTAAAAAAGGATCAAATTGTCGGAAACAACCAATGTTTATTCCTCTTTCTAAAATTTCTAATAAACATTTATAACTTTGCTTCCAATCAATTTGTTTAAAATATTTACCTTGATTTTGAAGTGCTTCGTGCCATAATATTCTACCATAATTGGGATGAGTGGCTTGGTAATTAATAAATGCGTATACGGCAGTTTTTAAAGCTATTTCTGGATGTAATTCATTTAAATTTAGCTGAGCTAGTCCTAATTCATTCAACTGTAAGGCTAGTTTATTCAATACTTTTTGATATAAAGTTTCTTTATTCTCAAAATAGTAATAAATCATTGCTTTAGTCACACCACTACCAGATGCAATGTTTTCTGTACGCGCACCACTCAAACCATATTTAGCAAATTCTTCCATCGCTGCATCAAGTATCTGTGCTTTCGTAGCTTCTGCATCGCGTACTTGACGAGGTTTACGAGATAAGGATTTTGACTGTTTAGAACGACTCACTTTTCTCCATCAAACCGACCAATTTATCTTAACTAAAAATTTGCTTAATCGTTGACAATATAGGTCAAACATTTTAAATTAATAACTAACTAACTTTTTAGTTAATAAAATTAATGTTGGTATTAATTTATAAATAAAATCATCAATAAAAGGTAGAAAATAGCTATGTCAATGCTTTTGGGCGCACCTTGGTTGTTAGGGCATAAATCAATGTTGCGGGTAAATCAACCGAGAAAAATTTCTCTCTACGGTGCTGATTATGTAATGTGGAAAGACGTGAAAGGAGAAATTAACGCTTTACCTAATGTTTGTCC
>JBHJOU010000797.1:0-24770 GCA_050329355.1 Rivularia sp. (in: cyanobacteria) | reverse complement strand
ATGCGCCTTTTTTACTTATCTACCAGTTAATTAATCCAGCTTTATATATATATGCCGAAGCTTTAACTGTGGCTAATTTAGTGGCTATTTTGACCGCCTTTACGACCAATTTCGGACATATGTTCTTTATCTTCGCTGGTGACTTCACCACCTTTTTTACCAGCTTCTCTAGCTTCTTCAGAAGAGAACTCATGGGCATTCCCTTTCTCATGAGCAGCTTTTCCACCTTTACTAGCAATTTCGCGTTGCTTTTCTTCATCCATAGATGCGAATCCGCGTTGGTCTTTATTATTCTCTGCCATTTTGATTTTCTCCTAAATTAATGCGTTATGAAAAATCTACTTTCAGTTTATTTTTTTTGAAAAGCTGCTTAACCCATCTAAAGGTATAATAAAACTACTAATTTTTTCTTCAAATTATATTACTAAAGTATGAGATAAAAAGAATAAAATTCAAGTAATTAAGACTGCTAATGGCGGGAAGAAGTCGGGTTTTTATGACTGTTTTCTGATGTTATCAATATTTGTGGGAACAACCCGACTTCTGTGATTGTGTTCAAGTAATTAAGGCTGCTCTTTTCTAATAACTATTTACATGAAACATCGAATGTATAAGTATCACCGTGACTCAGATACTTTACTCGTTGATCGAGTCCAGCCTCTGTAACTGCCTGCATAAATTCCGCAAGAGATGACTTCATCACGGTGTAATCATTGTAGTGAATCGGGATACTTAAATCTGGTGCAATAATTTCAATTGCTTGCACTCCTTGTTTAGCATCCATAGTTAACAGGATTCCTAAAATTTTTGTTCCTCCTAGATGAAGCAAAGCTAAGTCAATATGCGGATATTTTTGGGGAATTTCTTTTAAGTCCTGATACATCAATGTATCTCCACTAATATAGAGACGAAACAATGTCTTATCCATATCTATTGTTGACCCAAACTCCAACATATTTCCGTTTACTGTTGGTAGCAATCCACTGAGTATTTGCGGACCATGCCTTCCCGGCATCGCTGTAATCCGCACCCTGGCATCATCTTTAGTAACAGTCATTGTTTCCCAAGTATTTAAACCTTGAGTAGCGTTAAATCTTTTACTTTTTAGTTTACTAGCTGCTTGATGTGTAGTGATGATAGGTAAATTTTTATCTAGTTTTGCCTCTGCTATGCGATCAAAATGGTCTTCATGCATATGAGACAGCACAAGCATATCTAAAGGAGGTAGCTGCTCAATTTCCATTGCCGGATTAGTTCGACGTGCAGAGCGTATTCCATAGCCTAGATGCACATGGTCTCCTTGATGCAGAAAGTTGGGGTCGGTTAAAATTGTAAATCCAGCATAGCGCAGCAGTACGGTGGCGTTACCGATAAAAAAGAGGGAACCATTATTAAAGTCTGCTTCTTGACTATTTCCATTACTCGGTAGGGCTAATTGTCTTATTTGGTTCATAATTCTAACTCTTGATTCCTATTACCTAAAGCTATCGCAGCAAATGAAGCCACTGCTCCTACAGCAGCTAACGCCCCCCACTTCAGTGTCGGATTCTTCGCCAGCCAATCGGAAATACTGGGTATTACTAGCTCGTTAAAGTCTCCTTCAACCTGGTTATATCCTTCCATAGGAGTAAAGAGATTGTTTGGTGCGTCTGTTGATTTCAGTTCATTCGTTTTCTGTCCAGAGAAACCAATTGCCGTTAATAACCCATCTACCAATTCCGGAGACAAGCGCTCTAATACATCCAAAATTCGCCCTACATCTCCCACAATATATTCACGAGTCGGATTTTCTGCCACATAGAGGATGGCATCAGCCACTAACTTGGGTGAATAATAGGGCGGTATTCCGGTGGGTTTGACTCCTAATTTAGTGCGAACGTGGTTGTAAAAGGGAGTATTGATGACTGCTGGTAAAATACTAGTAACGCTAATAGGGATACCCTTGTGTTGCAACTCTACTCGTAGAGATTCTAGAAAGCCTTCAAGAGCGTGTTTAGCAGCAGAATAAGGGCTTTGCAAGGGTAAAGAGCGTTTACCTTCCATCGAAGAAATATGAATCAAAGCTCCTTGCCCTTGCTGTTTTAAATAGGGTAATGCTGCCTTTACTCCATACACCTGTCCCATAAAAGTAACGTCAATTACTCGCTCAAACTCTTCTAAAGTAATTTCTTCAAAGGGAGCAAGCACACCAGTCGCAGCAGCATGAACCCAAGTGTCAATTCGTCCGAATTGCTCAACGGTAAAATCAGCAATTGCTTTTACCTGGTCAAAATCGGCGACATCGGCAGTAATTGCCTTTGCTTCACCCCCATTCGATTCGATTTCGTCTACCAAAGACTTTAGTCCTAGTTCGTTTCGCGCTGAAACTATTACCTTCGCTCCTCGTTTAGCAAAATCAAGAGCGGTTTGTCTTCCGATACCACTGGAAGCTCCGACGATAGAGACTACCTGTTGAGGAATAGGCTTTAATTGCATAATGAAATTGTTCCTTATTTTGATTTATTACACTTGTAAGCTGAAGCAAACGGCGAATAATATCTCATAATTACAAAAATAATTACAAAAATAATTACAAAAATTAAATAATCATATTTGCATGATTGATAATTCATTTTTTCTGATTAAAAATATTTTCGCAGTGCAGCGTAACTATTAAATTAATTTTTGTAAAAATAAAATACCAGTTAAGCACACTTTATATTTGGTTTTTTTAACAGAAGATTAATCTATCTATAGGGTGAAAATCAAAATATAACTTTATATATCACAAGGATGATTTGCAACTAATCGGTACTGAACAAAATTTAAAATAGTCTAATTGATGGCTTATTTATGGGCTGGTTTGGTCTAATTGTTGTTTCGGCTATCTAATATTTATGATGCGATTATGGGAATTTTGCCATCCATAAGAAAGGTATTGATAAAATCTATTATATTGCTGGCTTAGTATTTTTTTATTACGCTAAAAAAATTAACAACAATCAAATGGCATTTATCCCAAAAAAATCTATCTATGGATAATTTCTAAATTTTATATGCCTCTGAATATGCCTTAGGGAATAGAAAGAATTTTATTCCTTTAGGAGAAGTAAAAATAAATCTAAAGTGAATAGTCTTGAAATTAATACAGTTAGTTGTTGATAAGCAAATTGAAATCAAGGAGTTGAATTATGGAAACTCGTAACTTTGCTCTAATTATGGGTATCGTTTTTTTTAGTATTGGAATCATGGGATTTATCCCTTTTTTAGTAAGTAAACCTGCAACGACATCGCCAGAGTTAATCATCGATACGGGATATGGCTACCTGATGGGTTTGTTTCCCATCAATATTTTGCATAATATCGTACACCTGGTCTTCGGTATTTGGGGAGTTGGTATCAATGGTAATTTTGTTTTGGCGCGGCTGTATTCTCGCAGTTTAGCTGTAATTTATGGTTTACTTGCGATTATGGGCTTAATTCCGTTTGCTAATATATTATTCGGCTTAATTCCTATTTTCGGTTCGGATGTCTGGCTTCATGCGCTGATAGCAGTTGCAGGTGCTTATTTTGGCTTTATTGTTCCCAGTCAAGAAAAAACCCGAACAGTTCAATAATAGTTCGTATTTTTTGAATGATTTCATAGTGACAATAAATTAAATATACAAGCAGAAATTGGGATAATTATTACAATACCTTTGCCAAAAAAAGAGTGTGAAGAGAGAGGGCTGATGTAGTAAAGTTGTATTCTTCCACAAAAACAACTCAAAACTCACAGACAGCCCATGTTTGACATACAGCAGATTGCAGGTAATTGAGGTACACTAAATAGGTGTGCATCAACGACTAAAATGAAAGCCTACTCCATAGATTTCCGAGAAAAAATAGTACAAATTTACGAAGAAGGTAATACCTCAGTTAGAAAAGTAGCTTCTAGATTTGGTGTAACTAAAAGCTTTGTACAAAAACTGCTCTCTATGAAGAAGATTCAAGGTCATGTAGAACCGAAACGACAGGGCGGAGCGATTAAGAGAGAGTTAGATGGATATAGCGCTCAACTAGCTGCGATGGTTGAGCTTTACCCAGATGCAACTCTATTAGAATATTGTGAGTATTGGGGTACAACCTACAACCATTGGGTAAGCACAAGTACGATGTGTCGTGCATTGCAAAAACAAAAACTAACACTAAAAAAAAGACGTTACGTAGCAGCCAAGCGAAGACGGAAAGAGTCCAGAATTTAAGAAGTGAGTATTGGCAACAAGTAAAACAGATAGACCCAGAAAACTTAATTTTTATCGATGAAATGGGAATTTTATTGGGGCTAATACGAACTCATGCTCGAAGTTCTCATGGAAGTAGGGTATATGATTTTAAACCATTCTACCGAGGAGCGAAAATTACAGTAATTGGGGCAATTAGCTGTTCAAAAGTTTTAGCTGTTATGACTTTAAATGGTTCTATGAATGGGAATGCATTTAAAGTCTTTATAGAAAAATGTTTGCTTCCTCAATTATGGAAAGGGGCTGTAGTTGTTATGGATAATCTTCCAGCACATAAAGTTGTAGAAATTGAACCTCTAATTCAATCGGTTGGTGCAAGTGTTCTTTATCAGTCACCCTACTCTCCTGATTTTAATCCCATCGAACATTGGTGGTCACAACTTAAAGCGCAAAGCTCGCCACGGGGAGTATCCCCGTGGCAGACTTTGCTTTTTTACGCCAATTTTCTCCAACCAATTCAAAAATGGTTGATATTCTGATTGCAACTGCGCTGGATTTAGTCAATCCCAACCACTTAAAAAACTGGTTTACAAACTGTTGTTACTGTACCTCATAAACCTGCAATCTGCTGTATCTTCTAGCTAAGTTTCGTAAAGATAATCCTGATTCTGGCATTGTTGATCTTAAGTCTTACTATCGTGGTTTTCGATATGTTGGTGAAATGTTAAAAATGCTTCCCAATAAACCTGACCCTATTTTATTAACACAAATTTTTGCCAAACTTACCTATGCACGGTCGTATTCATAAGGTTTCCACAGCCGTTGAACCCTCGTAAATTGGCAAAGGTATTGAAATAACTTCTCGGTGTCACAGGAGCCGGAAGACTTCCTTAATAATTTGTAATCACACTACGATATTGCTGAACTATCTACACCGAGGCTTATCTCCTACTTTTGGCAGATAAAATTCACTTGCGGGTTCCCTATGCTCAAACTAGCGAAGCCACAAAAAAATAAATATTGTACAAATGTTCTGTCTTGAACGCAGTAATTTCTCGCAGGCAATTATTTGTCTATATTTCTGATGATACAATCATTTTCCGAAGAATAGGTATGACAACTACACAAGTAACCTCAACTAAACTGCAAACCGGAGTCCTGGCTCCGTCTTTAGAAGTTGAAACGGTGGATGGTGATGTTTGGAAACTAGCCGATCAACACCCTCAAAACTACACAATGATTTTGTTTTACCGGGGATTGCATTGCCCGATCTGCAAGCAGCAACTCGGCGAATTGGAACAACGGCTAGAGAAGTTCAGAAAATTGGGCGTGGAAACGATCGCCATCAGTGGAGACAACCAAGACTGCGCCCAAACAAGCAAGCAAGAGTGGAATGTGGCACAGGTTCCCATCGGCTACGGTTTGAGTATTGAATCAATGCGGCAGTGGGGGCTTTATATCTCCAAAGGAGCCTCAGAGAAAGAACCGCCTCTGTTTAATGAACCCGCTCTATTTCTGATTAAACCCGATTGCACGGTCGCTTATGCCGTCATCAACAGCGGTCCTTTTGGTCGTCCCCATTTGAGTGATATTGCATCGGGCATCGATTTTATATTGAAAAATCAATATCCCTTACGTGGCACTGAAGCATAGGGACATATGACTGGTTGGCTCAGTCAGTCGCCTTCTTTAAGTAATCTCAAATCGGTAAACCATTACATGAAATTAATCATTACATCATGAAAGAACAAAGCTTGAAAGGAGAAATTGCTGTCGTCACAGGTTCGGACTCTGGGATTGGTCAGGCAACTGCGATCGCCTTTGCCAGAAAAGGTGCCGATGTTGCCATTACATATCTCGATGATCGCAACGGGGCAGAGCATACCCGTAAACTCGTTGAACAAGCGGGTAGCAAAGCGGTAGTTGTGCCGTTAGATCAAGCTCAACCCGATCAGATCGCTCGCTTATTTCAAAAAACGCAGCAGCAGTTAGGGACACCTACTATTCTGGTAAATAATGCTGGGATAGATTCAGCCGGAATTCCAGTAAAAGATATGCCCTATGAACGCTTTGACAAGGCATTGAAGACCAATCTCTATGGTCCGTTTCTGTGCTGTCAACACTTCATTCGTGGGTTAGAGGGCAAAGATCAGCGGGGTGTAATCATCAACATCACCAGTGTCCATCAGGAAATTCCTAGAGCCGGAGCGGCTGACTATGACATTGCCAAAGGTGGTTTGCGAAACCTGACTCGCACATTAGCGTTAGAGCTTGCAGAAAAAGGCATCAACGTCAATAACATTGCACCAGGAATGGTGCTGACTCCCTTTAATGAATCTGCCAAAGATGATCCAGAGGTTTGGCAAAAGCAGGTGCAGTCCATTCCCATGAAGCGGGCAGCTGAACCTCAAGAAATTGCCCACGCCGCTGTATTCCTCGCTTCAAGTGATGCTAAGTATATTCACGGTACCACGTTGGTCATAGATGGCGGACTGATGCAGTTTATGGGACAGGGAGCGTAATGAGTGAGAACAGCTTTCCTGCCATTCGAGATTTAGCGGTGATTGGCGATCGTCGTACCTGCGCGTTGGTCACGAACACAGGTGCGATCGTCTGGTACTGTCCCGGACGGTTTGACTATCCCTCTCTGTTTGCGGCACTGCTTGATCCGGATCGGGGTGGCGATTGGGTTGTACAGATTCCAGATGCGACCTGCGCTGGACGGAAATATCTGGAGGATAGTGGTGTTCTGGAAACCACGCTTGCCACTCCGGCAGGTGAGTTACAGATTACTGATTGGATGCCGATGGGAGACACCGTTCCACACGGAATTTGTCGCCAATTTTCGCCTGCTCCCACCGATATGACAGTCACATTGCGACCTGCACCGGACTATGCACGACGATCGCCAAATCTTCAACCAATAGAGCAAGGGGTGCAAATTGATAAGCAGTATCTATATGCTTCTCATCCTCTAACCATTCGCAAAGGGCAAATTGACTGCCAGATTCCAAAAGGGGAAACGGGGTGGAGTTTGCTCGTGGATCAATCTCTGTCTCCTCCTACTGAAAATCAGTTAGCGCAGTGGCTCAAGGAAACGTTGCAGTGCTGGCAGCATGTTACTTCCCACGCCACCTATCACGGACCCTATGAACGAGAAGTGGCTGCCTCAATCCGCGCCCTGCGTTTACTCACCTTTGAGGAGAATGGCGGTATTATCGCTGCACCCACCATTGGATTACCGGAGGTGATTGGCGGCAAACGAAATTACGATTACCGCTATGTCTGGCTGCGCGATGCGGGAATGATTGTGAGCGCCCTCACCCGTGCAGGTAGTGATGGAACGGAAGAACGGCGCTTTTTAGACTTCATCTGCGGCTACGATCGCGATTCTGACAGTCAGTTGCTCAAGCCTTTTTCCACACTGGACGGCAAAACGGCTCCTGCTCAAGAGACCCTCAAGTTGATGGGCTACCGTCACAGTACCCCTGTGATGGTCGGCAATGGAGCCAAAGACCAACTTCAGCTTGATGGTTATGGCAATGTGCTGTTAGCCGCTAAGTTGATCTACAACCGTTTTGATACCCGCGAACACTGGTCACTCGTTGCCGAGATCGCTGATTTCCTCACAGACCATTGGCACGAACCAGACTATGGCATCTGGGAGGAGAACCAGAAAGAGCAATACACCTCCAGCAAGGTAATTGTTGCCTGTGGGCTGAAATTCATTGCCGATGTCGCTCAAGACAAAGCCCAAGCTGATCGTTGGCGAGCCGCAGAACGGGATATTTGGCAGTTTGTTGCACAGCATTGTCTCACCTCAGAAGGAGCCTACGGGGCGATCGCAGAAGGTGAAGCGGTGGATGTATCGGCTGCCTTGTTTCCGGTCTGGGCTTATACCGAGCCAGATACTCCAGAAATGCTCACAACGATGAAGGTATTGGAACGCGATTATGCGACTGGATATCTTTACCGTCGCCATCTGCAAGACTTTGATTCGCAAAAAGAAGGCGCATTTTTGGCAGGGACATTTTGGGTGGCTCAATACTGGATTATGCGACAAGAGTTGCAACGCGCTAAAGCAATTATTGATGCAGCTTTAAAGTTTGCCAATGATTTAGGACTGTTTGCAGAAGAGGCTGATCCTAAGACGGGTGAAATGCTAGGAAACTTTCCTCAAACCTTTGTTCATGCATCATTTATTGGAACGGTTATTGATCTGAAAACCGCACTCGAACAAAATTAATCAGGGAGTAAATTATGAACTGGGGCAGTACTATTATTGCCGGATTAGTTGCAACCATTGTTATGACCATTCTGATGTATATGGGCAAAGCAATGGGGATGCGAATGGATATGCCGCGTATCCTGGGGCTGATGTTTGCCCAACCCGGTCACAAAGGAAGCGTATATGCGATCGGTACGATTGCCCACCTGATGATGGGAGCCATTTTTGGCATTATTTACGCTGTATTGTTTAACGTACTTGGAATTCCCGCCAACTGGCTTTGGGGTGCGGTGTTTGGTCTAGTTCATGGCATTGCTTTGGGCGCAATGTTGCCTGTCATGCCGTCTATTCATCCCCGCATGGGGAATGGAAATGTCTTGCCTCCCTTGGGTGCCTATGCCGCTAACTATGGCTCTATGATCCCCGTCGCCTGGATTATGCTTCACATTATCTTTGGTGCTGTGATTGGGTGGATATACAGTGCCTCCATATGAATGAGAAGAGTAATCTATGAATTTTAAAACAATCGTTTTCTATGGTTCTTATCGGTGCGATCGCCAGGGTATCAAAGCCGCTCGATTCATGATTGATCAACTCCAGCAGAGAAATCATGAGGTGATTTTTGCCGATGCCAAAAAGTATGACTTTGGGATTCTCGATCGCATGTACAAGGAATATGAACAGGGACAAGGAGCGTAAAGGAGATGAAAGTGGTATCTAAAACAGATTTACGACAGCACGCAAGGGAAACAATGATTGGAGTTGAAAATACGATTATACCGTCGTTTACTCCAGACTTGGCACAACTTGATGAGCAGGGAATTCGTCATGATGTCCGACAGTCGATTAAACATGGATTTTTCTCTTGCTTAGCTGCAACGGAAAGCGGATTGAGTTTTGCAGAAGCCAAAGAGTTTGTTTCTATTGTCTGCGACGAAGCGGGCGATCAAATCAAGGTGACAACAACTTTGCTTTTTGACTCATGGAATCAGCAGTTTGCGATGCTCGAACACGCGGAAAAGGTAGGTGTGGATGCTGTTTTACTTGGTTATCCGACAGCTTGGTATCCTAACACTCCAGAGCAAATTTATGAAAAGTCGCGCAACATTTGTGAATCAACCAATATCGGGATTATTCTCTATCCAAGCCCTCATTTCAATTATTTACGCTTTCATCCCTCTGGTTTTCCTATTGATGTTCTACATCGTCTTGTTGATACCTGTAAAAATGTGATTGCTGTAAAGTTGGGTGAAATGGGACTGATTGCAGAATGTCTACATCGCTTTGGTGACAAGGTACTGATCGGATGTCCCATTGAAAGTTATCAACCTACTTGCTTACTACACTTGGGTTTACAGTGGATGGGAGCAGGAATTTACGAGGTGTTTCAGTCACCCGATAAACCTTACTTGGTTGAATACTTTAATTTACTTTTACAAGCTCGACGGGAGAACGACTCTAATAAAGCCAAGCATGGTATGGAATTGTACTGGAGGCTTACACCAGCACGTAGAACCTTTGAGTCAATGTACAACCCGATGCTGGGAACTTACCATTGGACGCGCCAAAAATTTTACCAATGGTGTGTCGGTGGGAATGGTGGAGTTACACGCCAACCATCGATGAAACTGCATCAACATGAAATGGAACAGATTCGCCAGAGCTATCGGATGATTGGCATACAACCAGATGGCAATGATGAAGCTTTTTACGTCGGACGCAGTAATTATGAGAATAAGTAAGGATGGTGCAGGAATTATTCGTTGTATGAAATTGATTCCTTGGTTAGCCACAACGTCTCTAGATTAATATTTGTAGCTATTTGTTTTCCACTAAAAGATTACGGATTAAAAAACCGCAAAGACGCAGAGGACGCAGAGGAATAAAATAGCAAGGAGTAATATAGCGTTCCAAAAAATAAATTATGGCGACTATTGGATATCACGCTTCCCACGAACAATTTAAGCCCAGCGAACTGCTTAACTGGGTGCAAATGGCAGAACAAGCAGGCTTTACCCTGGCTTTATCTTCCGACCATTTTCATCCTTGGAGCGAACAACAAGGACAAAGTGGTTTTGCTTGGTCATGGTTGGGTGCAGCGATGCAAGCTACTCCAACACTTTCCTATCGTGTAGTTTGCGCTCCCGGTCAGCGGTATCATCCAGCGATTATCGCTCAAGCTGCGGCTACTTTAGCAGAAATGTTCCCTAATCGTTTTTGGTTAACTGTAGGTAGCGGTCAAGCACTTAATGAAAGTATTACCGGCGAACACTGGCCTTGCAAATCTCAACGTAATGCCCGTCTCAAAGAGTGTGTCGATGTTATCCGCGCTCTTTGGGCGGGAGAGACAGTAAACCATCACGGTTTAGTTTGCGTTGAAGAAGCAAAACTTTATACTCGTCCGCAAACTCTTCCCCTGATTTTTGGAGCCGCTATCACCGCTGAAACTGCAAAATGGATTGGTAGTTGGGCTGATGGATTGATTACGATTTCTCATCCACTTCCTAAATTGAAAGAAGTGGTTAATGCTTTTCGGAGCGGTGGTGGAGAAGGGAAACCGATGATTTTGAAAGTGCAGCTTTCCTATGATCGTGATCAAGAAAGTGCGTTACAAAAAGCTCATCAGCAATGGCGAAATAATATTTTTAAGAACATTGTGATGGCAGAATTACGGACTCCTGAGCAGTTTGATGCTGCCGGGGAGTTTGTTCAACCAAAGGAATTATACGACTTCGTGAAAATTTCTTCAGATACTCAGCAATTTGTCAACTGGCTACAGGAATATATCGAATTAGGATTTGATGAACTTATTTTGCATAATGTCAACCGAGAACAAGAACAGTTTATTAAGGTATTTGGTGAAAAAGTTTTACCAGCATTCGCAAAATAATATATTTAATAACCGCCATGTTGTTGATCTTGTTACCAATCATCGTAACCGGGGTTTTCCTGGTTCTGTTTTTGTTAGAGCGACTTAACCCATTGCGGGAACCCACACGTTCGCTGATGGAACGTATTAAGGTGAATGCTGGTGTCAGTGCGATCGCCGCTACGATCAATTTGGCGATGGTGCAAACAACTGCTTTATTCACAATCGAATGGGCAGAGCGACAATCCTTTGGACTGGTTCGTCAGATGCCTCTTCAACCTCTAGTGCAAGGGGCGATCGCCTTTTTGTTATTAGACTTAACCTTTTATTATTGGCACCGAGCAAACCACCAGATTCCTTTTCTTTGGCGCTTTCATAATGCTCATCACATCGACCCAGATTTAGATGTCTCGACGGGCTTCCGCTTTCACTTTGTCGAGATGATACTATCTATCGGAGTACGAATAGCAATGCAGGTTTTCTGCTACCGGATTCTCAAATATATCGGGGCTTATTTAGCTGTATTAGGTGGAGCCAAAGCGATTGTATTTGGTGGCGGAATTGGTGAAAATACACTTACTTTATGTGCGCGATCGCATTTGTTCTCAACTCACATGGTGCGGATTGAAACTTGATCGCGATCGCAATCAGCAAACCATCGATTACGAAGGTAGAATTAGTACCGATGATTCTGGGTTGAACGCTTATATAATACCTGTCGAAGAAGGATTGCAGATTGCACAACAGACAATATTAACCATTGTATAAAATCCGAGCAATTCAATGTAAAGACAACGATATACTCACGATTTTCCGTTATTGGGATAGATGTAGACAGGGGATACTATGAGCGTTTCTGCAAACTAATTTTTAATTTTGATATCAGTAAATACCAAAAATCCAGTAAATTTATGCCTTTAGTTATACATAAAGTTCGGACTTTTATATCTATCGAACGAAGAATTAGTTAATTTTTATTTTTATGCTTGAATCAGAGCTTTACTTTAATAGAATAATTATATTATTGGGTACTAAATACCAATAACATAATAATTGAACTATTCATGAAAATAATTAAGATGAATTTATTTAACTTATTTATTATGTAATCCTTATCCAGTACAAATAGTATAAATTAGACATTTTCAAGAAAGAATGTAGAGACGCGATACATCGCGTCTTCACTTTTTCAAAGAGGTATATTGAGGTTTTATTAATTTTTATTATCTTGACAAAACGTTGTTTTATTTCAAAAAATAATCAAATAAAAACAAATATATAATTTATGGCATATCGACTTAAAAATAAAGAATCTATAGGCAAAGAAATTAAACGGATTGCTTGCGAACAAACTGATAAAGCAATCGAAAAATTAACTGAAGAAATCATAAACAATAATATTGATGCCACGCAAAGTGCGGTAGATGTAGATGAACGCACAGAGGCAATCCACGATGTACGAAAACGAATCAAAAAAATACGAGCAGTTATTAGATTAGTTAGAGACGAGCTAGGACAAGAAGTTTATCACAAAGAAAACAATTGCTTTCGAGATGCTGGTCGTCGTTTGTCTAGAGTGCGAGATGCTCAAGTATTATTAGAAACTTTTAATAAATTAGAAAAGCATTTTGCCGAATTTATCAATCCAGAAGGATTCGGAGATTTACAACAAATATTAGTAGAGCATCATCAAAATACTTCCAAACAAGTTTTAGAAACAGGAAATACAGCTTTAGAAGTGCTTGCCGAGATTAAAAATGCACGAGAGCGAATTCCTAATTGGCCGCTAGAATCAAGCAATGGTCAATCAATATTAAATAATGGTTTACACAGAGTTTATAAACGCGGTTATCAAGATTGTCAAGCGATATTAGAAGAACCATCCACAGTAGAAAAGCTCCACGATTGGCGTAAACGGGTTAAATATCTTTGGTATCACCTGCGGATTTTCCGTCCAGTTTGGTCGGAATTAATTAGAGAATGGAGTAACCAAACCGATCAATTAGCTGAATATTTGGGAGATGAGCATGATTTAGCGGTGCTGCATCAGTTTATTAATAATCGGCAAGAAGTATTGATAAATCAAGCAGAATTAGAAGTGGTGAACTCGTTAATAAATCGTCGTAGAAAACAGTTACAAGCATCGGCTAAATCTTTAGGACAACGAATTTATGTAGAATCACCAGAACTTTTTAGCAGTCGTATCAAAGCTTATTGGCAAATATGGCACAAAGAAGGTTAGCAGACAACTTGAATTCGAGCAAGCAAGTTAACAATTACCTTAAATATTCAAATATAAATGCACTGAAATTAATCAAAAGAGCAAAATATATGAGCGAAATTTTGGACAACTGCTTATCATTTCTTTTCCGGTTTAATAAAGCCGATATGTCGGCGAGTTTTTGGCATGAGCGAGCGTAATTGATGAAAAGCGACTTTCAAGCCTGGTTTATGAGTTTATGCTGTGGCAGTTTGCTGACTTTAACAAGCTGTCAGCGCAACATGAATATTAGTAATATTAATCTTGGGAATGTTCAGGTTGAGCAAAATGTCAATAACTTATATCGGGGTACAGGTTCGCAAATTATTGTGTTTGGAGATAGTATAACTGCGGGTGCAGGAATAGGAACAGAATTAGCTTATCCACGCATTCTTAGTCATACTTTGGGTTTACCAATTTTAAACAAAGGTAGGAATGGCGATACAACAGTAACAGCCTTGAATCGCTTGCAACAAGATGTGATTTCTCAAGATCCTTGGTTAGTAATTGTTGCTCTGGGTGGTAATGACTTTTTGCAAGAAGTTTCACTAGCAAAGACAGAACAAAACCTCCGGCAAATTGTCACTCTTTTGCAAAAAGAAGGGGCAATTGTAGTTGTGTTAGGAATGAACGTCAAACCATTTAATGGAGATTACGAAAAAATGTATGAACGGGTGGCGAATGATACTAAAGCTTATCTAATTCCTGAAGTTCTAACAGACTTGAATGATCCTCGCTATTTATACGATGAAATTCATCCCAATCAGCAAGGACATCGCATTATAGCTAACCGTATTGCTCAAAGGTTAAACCCACTATTGGAAGAAACAACATTACCACCAAATTTATCAAAATTGCAACAAAGTAGAGATTAACAATGCCAAAGTTTATACCCTACTTTGACCGTCGCTACCCCGCACGAGAACAAATCATCGCCATCCTTGCTTTACTTAATCTGGGGCTAGTTTTTTTTGACCTCGGTTACTTATTACTACGGGATTTTTACTTACAAAATATCCCTAGCCTCACCCAATTATATGACCCAATTAAAGGTATAGAACCTCACCCAGAAACTGAGAATTATCTCAAACAAGTGGACGCTTTAGAAGCACAGGTTCTGGCGACAGGATTGCAGTCACCTCAAGCTGACGCTTCACTTGCACAGTTACGTTTGTTTAGTCAAAAACTGATTGAAGACAATCCCTTTGCTGGAGTCAACAAAAGCAGCAGCTTAGAAACAATTAAGCAAGAAATACGAGTACGGACAGGTGAAACATTTGCTCGTGATGCCTTTAACAGATTTTGGAGTCAGGCTTATCTTACTCAAACAGATTGGCGACAGGAAATAGGGTTTTGGAATGCTCAAATTCGACCGTTGATTCAATCGAATTACTATCGAGGTGTCAGCAAAATTGGCACACAAATTAACTATTTTTGGCTGATTGACCTACCATTCGTGTTAATTTTTACTTGGGATTTTCTCTCACGTATCCTGACTATCCGTCGTCGTTATCCTGAATTAACTTGGCTAGAAGTAATTTTGCGACGTTGGTACGACCTATTATTACTATTACCTTTTTGGCAATTGTTGAGAATTATTCCTGTATCCGCTCGTCTTTATCATGTCGGTTTGTTGAATATTGAACCTGTACGGGTAGAAATTCAACGAGATTTAGTCATCAGCTTTGCGGTAGAAATGACCGAAATGATCGGCATTCTAATTATTGAGCAGATGCAAGCTTCGGTACAACGGGGAGATTTTATCCATTGGTTGTTTGATCTAAAACCACCAGAACAATACGTGCAAATCAATGAGAAAAATCAGGTGAGTGCTATAGCCACCCGTCTGTTCGACATCGGTATTCATGATGTGCTTCCTCAAGTTCAGCCTGACATCGAAGACCTAGTACAATACAGCATTGTTAGTACTCTCAATCAAGTTCCTGGATATCGACGTTTGCAGCATCTTCCCGGTTTTCGTCGTCTCCAACTTTCAAAAAAATTGGCAAAATCTTTATTTCAAATTACCTATAAAAACCTAACTTATAGCTTAAAAGACCCTGTGGCAACACAAATTACCACCCGTTTACGCAACAACTTACTATATACATTGGAAGCAGCATTGCAGAAAACAGAAAACATTCAGGAAATACAATCTCTGTTGATAGATATGCTCGAAGATATAAAACTGAACTACGTTAAAAGTATCGCTGAAACTCAAGGTGAACAACTGCTAGAAAAAGCAGAAAAGTTGCACAAGCGTATACGTCATTAGGAATAGAGGCAGGCAACAGGGAAGAGGGAAGAGGCAACGCCGGTTATAAAGCATTTTTATTGTACAAATCACTTTTTAGTCACATTTAATTAATATAAAAATAAAGTGTATATTAAATCAATTTTTTTTTGAGATTTGTTGATAATTTCTGTACTTTTTTATGTACCTAAACAACTAATTAATACTGACATAAAACAATCTTAGTGATGCTAGAAAAGTCTGAGGTTTAATCTATATTTCATTGCTCTATTTGATTGATATTGATCAAAAACTCAACTTAGTCCCAAAACATCTAACTAAAGACGGGTATTCCCTAAAAATTTATTTCTTTGGGTAGAAGATCAAAAATATTGTTGAGATTAAAGTTAAAACCGAATGCGCTTGGTAATAACACAATTTTCTGATTAATAAACTTTGTAGATAACTTAAAATTAGGGTCTGTGGAAATATATATGAGGTTATAATTTTGAGTTTAGATTTCTAGAGCAATCTCAATGTAATACAAACAAATAATACAGAGGGAATCATGCTATTACGTGGCATAGTTATTCTTAGTTCTTTACTGGTCTTTTTTGGCTTTTTAGGTTTTCAATTAGAATTAACCTTGCCAGGAAGACCACCGAATATTAATAACACTTACACACCTTTGACTCAATCTCCACCAAAAGGAATTGGTTCCTATGATGTGTTAGGTTATGCCGTTTCTAAGCCAGAAGCGGATAAACTCTTGCAAACTGAAGCCGGACAAAAAGCACTTTCTCCTGATAATGGTGCAGTTAAAGTTACTGAAGAATTGATTGATCTTGGGCGTGATGCTTTTTACCGAGAAACTTTTGGTAATGAGTCTTTATTTACAGATGTCGTAGGCATTCTAGATGGTCCGATCAATTTGGGTAGTATTACTAAAGCAGTTTTAAGTTTGAAAGGACAACCAACTACTAATTTACAAGTCCCAATAGACGAGGATATTACCGTTGGTAAACGTACTTTCAAAGCTGGTACAGTTTTGAATACAGGTATAGATGTACCCGGAGGTTCCCTGCTTCCTTTGGGTTTAATGACTCATCTCGATAAAGGTAAAATTCGGGTAGGAGTAACCTGTGCTTTGTGCCATGCAACAGTCAGTGAAGAAACTGGACGTGTTTTAGAAGGTGCAATTAACACAAACATCAATTTGGGTTCTTTACTTGCAATGGCAAGTAATTCTGCTGCACTCTTCCGTCAGACAGATGTCAATCCAAATCAAATACCACCGGGTGAACATAGCTTTATCAACAACAAAGGGGAAACAGCACAACTTCCCGACCAAAAAATCATTGAAGATAAAGTTGATGCTGCAATGCTTTCATGGCCACCTGGTAACTTTGTTTCTAATGGTGACTTAAAGAATAACTCAGCCCAAATTCCGACTTCCTATACCCACGAAACTTTTCCCTATGCTTGGAGTGGAGTCGCTTCCATCGGTTGGTTCCACGGACTGACTACATTGAATAATGCTGTATTTGGCTTAAATGCTGACCCCACAACTACAGCAGATGCAAGTGAATCAGTATTCGGAATCGACAAGGAAGTTTATTTAGGCACTATATTGCAAAATGCATCTAATCGAAAATTTCGATTACCAGAAGGTGCAAAACCTTCAGAATTCTTCGATCAAATAGACCCCACTCCAGGGGAACCCGGTATAAACAGTGTCATTAAGATGCCCGAATATCCCAAAGGTAGTTTGTTTATGCAAGACGGGTTAATGGCAAACACTCCGGGTTTACCCGTTGCGGCACAACTGAATGGAATGTCTACATTTCAAAACTCTTTAGCACCACCTCCCCATGAAGCTGCTGATATCGATACTTTAAAACGGGGTGCTGCTATTTTCACCCAAGCTAATTGTGCTGAGTGTCACAGTGGCAGATACTTTACTAATCATAGAGTAGTTCCAGTCAAAGAAGTTGCAACTCAACCCAAACGAGCGCCAGCTTCACGTAAATTCGCCTTAGAGTTTGTACCACCAGATACTTATCCTCCAAATGTACCTGTTCCCTTACCTCCTAACCCACCTGTATTACCAGTACCAACTGACATCACCCCACAGGAAGATATTGAACTTGCTTATGCTCTGAGCGATCCAGATGGGGGTTATAAGGTACAGAATTTAATCGGACTATATTTAAGCGCACCTTATCTTCATGATGGTGGTGTCGCTGCTAGTAGTGAGTCTATCAAACAAGATCAAAATGGATATTTTACTACTGTCAAATCAGATCAGTTGGGAATGGCTGGAACTCTGATGCGTGGTATTGCACCCGATCCAGAAGCTAGTTTGCGAGTACTACTCGATCGGAATTTGCGTACAGATGTAGTCGCAGCAAACCGAGCCAATTCCGCTTTGCAACGGTCAAATGTTGACGGTAGTGGACATGAATATTGGGTTGATAAACAAGCCCGTTACAGCCCTCAAGAGCAAACAGATTTGATTAAATTCCTGCTGTCAATTGATGATCAACCAGCAGTACTGTTTGAGACATCCTACAATTAAAGCATAATTAAAGCGTAATTAAAAATTACCCCCTCACTCTTGAAAAGACAGATTGTTAATAGTTGATAGTTCTATTAATAATTAGCCATTAAAAGTGTAGGGGAATTATTTTTATTCTTACTAAGAATATACAAGTTTTGCAACTGCGTTTATATCTGTCTATATATAATATATAAGTTGTCTGGGAAACGACTTTCCTCTACCGCAAATATTTTTAAAATAGTATAAAGTAGGAGTAGGAAAATAAAACTTTTCCTACTTTATTTTCTACAGTTCATTGCTTAGAAGTATGACTGATTGGATGAAGGATAAAGTATGAATTCCCACCTTTTATCCTTCGCCTCTTATCGTTACTTCAGTTAACTATTCAACTACCATAAAGCTCTTACACCTACACCATCATTGTCATTATTATCATTATCTTGTTGAAAAGTTCCTGGTGTAGTTGTGTCTTGAACAGGCTGAGTTACGCCATTCGTATTAATGCGTTGTACACCATTATCATCAATACGATTATCTTGTTGAACAGTCCCAGGTGTAGTCCCAGGGGTAGCTTGAGCAATATTAGCCCTATAGGGATACTCACTAAAGATAGAAGGATTGGGATTGACTTGAGCTTTGGCTGAGAGACTAAATAAAGTGCTAACACCAGCGACACCAAGTAAAGTAGCAATAGCTTTGAATGTATTCATTGTTGGAAACTCCATTAAATAAATTTGATCAAAAAACTTGCCATTTTATGTTCTATTTTATGTTTTCAAATACTTTTGCCAAATAGATACATACTGAATAAAAAATGACAAATAAGGTGTGTTTTTTTTGAATTCCTTGAAATTCAATTCTTAATCAAGCATAAAATAAGAAAAATTATTGTTGCTCTATCTATGGTCTGATATTAATTTTTATAAACCTATTTAAATTGATGGATAAAAAAATATTAATTTACTCAGTAAAATGCCATAATCATAAAATGATTAGGGTAGTCAGTTAACAGAAGAGAAAGGATTTGATGTAAAAATGCTGAATCAAAAATCTCATAAAATAATTTATCCATTTTTAATGCTGGCTCTAACAATCAACTTTATTGTTCCGCAATCTTCCTGGGCATATGAGCAAATACTTCCATTATCAGATGCTTCTCAAACCCAAAAGAAGACAACTCGATTAGAAGTTAATTTGAATCAACGACGAGTATTTGTTTATGAAGGCAAAAATGTGATTAAAAGTTATCCGATCGCAATTGGTAAGCGTAACTGGGAAACCCCTACAGGTAAGTTTCAAGTAAGCCAGTTATTAAAAAGACCTAAATGGATTAATCCGATGACAGGTAAACCAATACCAGGAGGAGCGCCTGAAAATCCGCTGGGTACCCATTGGATTGGTTTTTGGACGGATGGGCAAAATTGGGTTGGATTTCATGGTACTCCTAATCCTGAAACAGTAGGTAAAGCAGTTTCTCACGGTTGTTTGCGTATGTACAACAGAGATATTAAAGAATTATTTCAGCTAGTCAGTTTAGGAACACCTGTAACTGTGATTCAATAATTCAGACAAAGATTGTTTCTAGCTCAATACTTTACTATTAACTATTTTCACTTACCTTATGCCTTTCTCTATATATAATAATATATATAGTTGAAAGGTAATTGTAAATTCAAAATTGATAATAATAAAAAAGCACAATTGTAAATACAACTATAAATATTTGAACATAAAACCTCAGCAAATGAATCGATATTTTCTATTATTTTAATCTTAATTGGATTTTAAATAAAAATAGTAAGTAATATCAAGAAAATAGTTATTAAGTAGTAATATGGTTACTACCTCATAACTATTTATAGATAAAAAATATGTTTAGTGAATTGACTTTAGCAGAAATATCAACATTTGCTCCCATCGGCTGGAAAGAACTTAGTTTTCGTTTAGCTATTGCTCTCATTATCGGCACTGTTATTGGTTTAGAAAGAGAAACACAAAGAAAATCCGCAGGACTTAGAACTAATATGTTAGTATGCTTTGCTTCTGCTTTACTGGTAATCATCCCCATTGAAATCGGTGCAGCACAACATGATTTAAATGTTTTAGGACGAGTTATTGCCGGAGTAATCAGCGGTGTTGGTTTTATCGGTGGAGGAACTATTTTACGTCAATCGGAAGTAAAAGGTTTAACTTCTGCTGCTACCATCTGGATGACATCTGCTCTCGGTATTGCAGTTGGTTGTGGTTTGTGGCAATTAGGTTTAGCAGGAGCATTAATAACTTGGATAATTTTGCGGGTGTTTGATAGGTTGGAAAATTATCTGTGATTAAATAAAATATAATGTTATTTATATTAATTCATAAAAATACAAAATTTGGAAACCAATATTTAAGAGAAATAAAATATTTATCTATTGGGTTTATAACTTTGGATAGAAAGAAATAAAATCATAATATATTAATGTAATTGAAAGTAATATAATTCAAAAAACAGAAAAAAGCTAGGCAAATTTATGACTATTAATTGTCTTGATAAACCTAAATTTCATCATCAACAAAAAGTTAGCTTTGTTGGCGGTATGGGGAAAGTAAAAAATCTGCAAAAAGAAGCTGGTACCTGGATTTATATTGTTGAAATGAGTATGGGTCCGGAACCAGATTTTGGACGAATAGGTGCGGAGACAACTATTCTTTTAGAAGAACAAGATATCCTAAAAGCAAAAACATAGAATATTAATTAAAGCTATTAAAAGATGATTTGCATAACCTAGTTTTTTAAATATACAAAAAAATTTGTATATTTATTATTTGGGAGAGCTTTCTATCTTACCTAAAACTATGGCAACTCCGCGAGTGGTTTCAAATTCTTGGCAAAATAAGATAATTGATATTGTCATCGGCACACCCAATATTGCACCCAAACGTCTAAAATATCCAAATTATTCCTACAAAAGCGAAATTGGGACGTTAATGATTAGTTCTATTGTAGTTTTGAACAATTGGATGTTACATCTTTCAGGTGTAAGATTACAGTGTGTTTTATGTCTATCAATAGTTAGATTTATTTATTTGATTTCTTATTGGCACAATTTTCCCCACAACGGGTGTGTTTGGATTTGAAATTTTTAATTAAAAATTGAAAACAAATATCTCCGTGTGTCTACCCTTTGGCATTGCTGTGCAGTCAATGCGATCGGCATAACTTCTAGCGGTACAAAATTAATTAGCAGTGCTAACGATAACAAAAATAGACTGTAAAATCTACGCAGAAAAGAACCATTAGGCAAATTTGCAGAACATACGAGGTGAACGCTTTAACCATCAGTCCCGACGGAGAACTTCTATACAGCGGAACTTTTTCCAATAGTGGACGCATTGCTTTAGTCCTACTATATTATTCAAAAATTCTCACTTGGGATAGAGCGTTTGATTGAGTATGTCTAACTTTGGTGCAGTTTAAAAATTATCTGTAATCGTATGATAAAAATATACAAACAATTAACTCAACTAGGCATTAAAGCTTTTTGATTCAGGAGACAATTGGCATGATTGAAAGTAAGCAGAATCTGGATAAACAAAGTTTAAATAACAACGATAAGAGTATAAGTCAAACCCATCGTGATTCTTCAAGTACAAACCCAAGTGTTGAAGTATATAAAGTCCAAAATGAAAACTCTGTGACCACAAGTCAACCATTAAATCGTTCGGTAGGCACAAACACAAGTGTTGAGGAATCTAAGGAATCTAGAAACCAAGTTGGTTCTTCAATTCCACAAACAGGTGTTAAGACTACATCTGAAAATGTTTCTACAAATGAGTCCCAATCCTGTAATGATTCTTCACAAAAACAAGGAATGAACTCTACATTAGGTAGAGCATTGATAGGTGGGCTTGTTGGTGCGACATTAACAACATTAGTTGGCGCTTTGGCTAGCAAAAGAACATCTCAGGGGATGAACCATTCTTTAAAAGGTTTAAAAGGTGCCGCCAAGTCTGTAGGTGAAGGTCTTAGCCAAGCAGGAAAAGGTTTAGGAGACGGAGCCAAGAGTGTTGCTGAGGGTGTTGGTTATGTTGTTGTAGGTGGTACAATAGATGCCGCCAAAGGTATTGCTCAAGGTGTTGAGCAAACTGCAAAAGGTGCATTGCAAGCAGCACAAAATACAACGACAAATCTTAACCAAGCCGTACAAGGTGCAACAGACATGGTTAAGGATACAGCCAGTAATATCGCTGAAGGTGTTGAGCAAGCCGCAACAGATACAGTCCAAAGTGTTAACCAAACTGTACAAGATGTAGCCGATAAAACAAAGCAGACTAGCGAACAAGCTAACCAGGCTGTACAAGATGCAGCCGATACAGCGAAGAAGAAAACCGAAGATGTTAATCAAGCCGTACAAGATACAGCGCAAAAAGCCAAGAATCAAGCTGAAAACATGAGGGCTTCTGATGATGAGGAAAACCAAAGTCAGCAGCAGACGGTTGCAGACAACCAAGAAGATCATGATTATGAAGTTAAGATAGCTAGTACTCCGATAGTCTACGCTTCACCCTCTGACGAGATAGACGAATCTATTGATAATTCAACGGGATCAAATATCGATTCTACTCTGCTTACAAATCAAGCAGACCCGTTTAAGGAAGAAACTATTTGATTGGATGGCAGATCGCGCGTTATCACTTTTGATTAAAAAACTGATCGCTGATAATTTCCCGTGTAACTAGTAGTCTATTTCATTAATTATGATGGGCTGTAGAGACGTTATACATAACGTCTCTCTAGGTTTGAGAGAAAACGAATCCGTCAAATTTAATGCAAAAGACCACTAGTAGTTCACCACATTAGTTTTAAGATGTATCCGGGAGATTGTACACACTTCCTGAACGCTAGTTGTTACCAGGGAGCCAGAACTGGAGACTACAAATATTTAACGAGAGCATAACTAAAGACTACTGATTTCACTAACCGTAGCAAGAGTTTTAGGCAGTAAAATCACTACTTATTCATCACCACGAGTTTTGGTATAAAGGACACAATTATGGTAAACGGAAACCAGCAGTATTCGGAGCAACCTGATAATTATCAAGCAGGTAGCGAAAGTAATAATGGATTATCTAGAGTCGCAATTGGAGCAGTTATTGGTGCGACATTAGGGGCGATCGCTGGGGCTTTAACTACTAAAGGTACAGCCCAAAAAGTAAATCAAACTGTAAAAAGTGTAGGAGATACTGTAAAAAGTGGAACCCAGAGTGTTAGCCGAACTGTAGAAGATGTAAGTGACTCAATAAGGATAATAGCTGAGGGCTTTAACGATACTGCAAAAGATGTAGGGGATAGTGTTAGGAATACAGCCCTAGGTGTTAACAACTCTGTAACAAATGCAGTAGATGCAATGACAGCTACAGCAGTGGGAGTTAAGGACACGGTGAGCAATACAGTGGATGTTGTTCAAGGAGCAACTCAAGATATTAATCATGATATCCAACGTAAAGTCGATATAGCTACAAGTGCAGTTGAGGATGTCCAGCCATCTGGGAATCAAAGCTCCAACATCGTTAAGATCGGTAATAGTCAAAAGGCTTATATTTTAGTTCCAATGGAAGATATGCCAATCGAAAACCAGGAGTAAAGTAGAGGGTGGTAATCCCCCACCCTACTTTAACAGGATACTATTATGAGCGAAAACAAGCAGCCTATTGATGAATGTGAGGAAAAGCCAGACCATAATCAAGCAGGAGCAGATCGAGCAGAGCCGAATGGTATAGGTGGTGGATTAGTTGGAGTCGCAATTGGTGGTTTACTCGGTCGTCGAGTTGGAGGAATTTTCGGTGCTGTGGTGGGCGCAACAGCTGGCGGTTTGGTTGGCAAGGGTACGGCTGTGTGTGTTAACCGCACTGTAAAAAGTATAGAGAACGCAGCCAATAGTGTATCTGCGACTGATAATCACAATGTTAACAGTGTAGGAACTGCATTAAAAGATACCATAGAAGAAGTCAAACCCTCTGTAATCAGTGTCGTAGATGCAGTAAAAGATACGGTTGACGAAGTGAAGCCCTCTGTAGTGTGTACAGCCAACAATGTAGCTGAAGGAGTTAACTATAGTATCCACGGTGTCAATAATGTAGTGGATACAGTAAAAGATGCAGTTGATCAAGTAAAGCCTTCTGTAATCGATGTAGTAGATACAGTAGTTAATACAGTAAAAGATACAATTGAGGAAATAAAGCTCTCTGTAAACAGTGATGACGACACTACAAAAGATACAGAGAATCAGGCGAAATCATCTAATAATGATCATAGGGATTTAGATGAAAAGTCTTGGGTTACAGAGCCACCTTTGACAACCCAAGCAACTAAACTTGAAAATAAAAATATTCAACCAACCCCAGAGAAACTTGAAACCGATCATCAAGAAACTGC
>JBHJOU010000559.1:0-12285 GCA_050329355.1 Rivularia sp. (in: cyanobacteria) | reverse complement strand
ATCTATTTATCCCTGGGTTTAAGTCCCCCACCTCCAGGTGGAATGCGTTGGTGGCGGGTCTAAATCCCCCACCATACGCCCTGGCTGACTGATAACTGATAACTGATAACTGATTTAACTGATCCGTTGCTTCAAGACTTGTCAGTAAAATTTTTATTAGCATCTACCTTGATGAGGATGTGAATGTATTATTAGCAGATTTACTTAAGGCAAGAGGTTTTGAAGCAATTACTACACGCCAAGCCGCTCAATTGAGTAAAACTGATGAAGAACAGCTTGCTTATGCTATTACTCAAGAATTAACCTTATTAACTCATAATCGCGTAGACTTTGAAGCTTTAGCACAAGCTTATTTTGAAGCGAATCAACAGCATTACGGAATCATCTTTGCAGCCCGTAATCCTCCTCAAGAAATTTTGCGGCGATTATTAATTATTTTAAATCAAATCACCGCTGACGAGATGAAAAACCAGGTTCGCTATATTTAAAAGCGCGATCGCCATTTATAGCGCTCGCACTTTTATGTTCTTCGCTAAACTTTAAATTTCTCAGTAATCCGCTTCATTGCTTCTTCTACATTTTTTCTACTATTAAAAGCTGAAATACGGAAGTAACCTTCACCCGCAGCACCGAAACCGGAACCAGGTGTACCCACTACGTTGCAAGTACTTAGTAATTTGTCGAAGAAATCCCAACTACTTAATTCATTCGGTGTTTTCACCCAGACGTAAGGTGCGTTTACTCCGCCGTGAACTTGCAAACCCGCAGCGGTGAGTTTTTCACGGATGATTTTAGCGTTTTCTAAGTAGAAGCTGACGAGTTGTTGAATTTGCTCTTTTCCTTCCTGAGAATAAACCGCTTCCGCACCGCGCTGTACGATGTAGGATACACCGTTGAATTTGGTTGATTGACGACGATTCCACAATTTCCACAATTCTACATCGGAACCGTCTTCAGCTTTGGCTGTAAGTGTTTTGGGTACTACTGTCAATGCACAACGGGTTCCGGTAAAGCCTGCATTTTTAGAAAAGGAACGGAACTCGATCGCGCAATCTCTCGCACCTTCGATTTCATAAATCGAGTGGGGAATTGAGGAATCGGTGATATAGGCTTCGTAAGCTGCATCGAAGAAGATGATTGAATTATTGGCTTGAGCGTAATCTACCCAAGCTTGTAAGTCTTCTTTACTCGCTGTCGCTCCTGTAGGATTGTTAGGAAAGCAAAGATAAATTAAATCAACTTTCTGATCAGGTATTTGAGCGGTAAAATTATTTTCAGCAGTAATTGGTAAATATACTAAGCCTTCATATTCACCATTCTTCTTAGCATCTCCCGTATTACCTGCCATGACATTAGTATCGACATAAACGGGATAAACTGGGTCGGTAACGGCGATAGTATTATTATTACCAAAAATTTCCAGAATATTGCCCGTATCGCACTTAGAACCGTCAGAAATGAAGATTTCGTCAGGGTCAATTTCACAGCCCCGCGCTTGGAAATCATGATGGGCAATCTTTTCGCGCAACCAAGCATAACCTTGTTCGGGACCATAACCTTTAAAAGTTTCGCGATCGCCCATTTCTTCGGTAGCTTGAATCATCGCTGTACGACAAGCTTGTGGTAACGGTTCAGTAACGTCACCAATTCCCAACTTGATGATTTTAGCATCAGCATTAGCTTGAGCAAATGCGTTTACTCTCCGGGCAATTTCCGGAAACAAGTATCCTGCCTTGAGCTTCAAATAATTGTCGTTAATCGTTGCCATAGTTAAATAATGGGAGTGCATAGTTTATCAGCTTACTCCAAAGTGGGGGAGTTGAAAGTTAGGAGTTAGGAGTTAGGAGTTAGGAATTAAGAGTTATGAATTAGGCTAAACTTCACCTAGTAGTCTATTTCATTAAATTTAAATGAACTACTAGTACAAAACCACCGTATAATTATTTTTACTTATCAGTTGATCTGGGAGAATCAAGCCATGCCAATGGCAGTAGGAGTAATCGAAACACTAAGTTTTCCGGCAATACTCATAGCCGCAGATACGATGGTTAAAGCTGCCGCAGTTACAGTAGTTTTTTACGATAAATCCGAAAGCGGACGTTTTTTTGTCGCAGTCAGAGGACACGTTGCCGAAGTTCAACGTGCCGTCGGCGCAGGTCTCGAAGCTGTTGAAGTAGAATCTCATGGAGGTCAAGTCATGTCCCATTACATTGTCCCCAACCCTCCGGAAAATGTCGAAAGCATTTTACCGATTCATTTCACTTCAAAATCAGAACCTTTCCGTTTTTAATACGCAATTGTTCACTTTCTGAGAAAATAAAGAATATATTAGTAGCTATCAAAAAATGTGTAAAAACATTCATAAAATAATTTGTTAGCGCCCCATACGTTTATTAATACAGGAGATAATTAATGGCACTACAGGCAGTTGGTTCCTTAGAAACTAAAGGTTTTCCTGCCGTATTAGCAGCCGCTGATGCAATGGTAAAAGCCGGTCGAGTTACCCTTGTTGGCTATATCAGAGTTGGTAGCGCTCGCTTTACAGTTAATATTCGCGGCGATGTTTCAGAAGTTAAAGCCTCTATGGCTGCTGGTATTGAAGCCGCAGAAAGCTGTCATGGTGGAACCCTGGAATCTTGGGTAATTATTCCCCGTCCCCACGAAAACGTCGAAGCTGTTTTACCAATTGCTTATTCCGAAGAAGTTGAACAATATCGACTGTCTGTTGAAAACCCGATCATCGGTAGGTCTAATGGTCGGTAATAATCCGATTTTGGTTTCTAAAAAAGCTGTTAGATCAACTTTCCAAGATTCCATCTGTCGCAATCCGGTTGCGCTAATAATTGAGAACAAAAAAATCAAATTTGAAGTAATTACGTGAAAAAAAAGTACCCCAACGGGTACTTCCGTATTTTTAATGAATTTTTCATAATAAGAATAAATGGCTGTATTCTATTTTTTCTTTATTCATGATTCTAAATCCAAAAATATCTAAAGCTGGTTTTATGTTTAACTCTTATTTAACCCACAGTACTTCATCCCACAAACAAGCTTTTACTATTATTAGATAATGTGTAAAAATAAATACTAAAATAAAACCGAAAACATATCTAGATTTGACAATTGAAACTAATATGTATAAAGCAACGTCCCAATTACAGTGAATTCTATTGCTTGCGTTAAAAATAGTCCTTAAACAAACATCTTAATTAGTACTTTGTACATCTATCTTTGGGTAGACATTAAGAGCTTTATGAGAAAGTATATTTTCCTTTACAAAAATTGACATTAGTGAAAGTTTAGGAAGGCACCTTGAAAACCCGATTAAATTACTTGTTGATTGATTAGTTTTTAAGTTGATGTAGAAAATTCAGCATAAATGGACTACAAGCACACGTAATAAAAATAGAATCCATCAAATGTTTTGGATATTTTAGCCTGACCCGGCGAAAACTAGTTATATACACCAATTGTGATCAACGGGGGTTGTGATGCAAACTTTAAAGCAGGGTTTTGAGGAGCGCAATCTCAATATTATGACATCTGAAGCGGAAAAACTGGCATTATATTGGCAAGATCGATTAGCGGATGAATGTTCGCAACACAGCGAAGCCATAAGAGAAAGTATAGTTAAATGGCTGATCGGAAGCGATGAACAACGCTTGGAGAACCTTGATGTTAAAGAATTAAAAATCGCCAAGCAAGCGATGGAATATCGCTATCGGATTTTGTGTCAACGTTATCTGGGAATGGGTAGAGAACGTGCTTATCGTAACTTGATTACTCGTTTGGGTAGCTTAGCGACATTGCGTTCCAAAATTCAAACTTGGATTTCCTTGAGTCGCGATCGCCAACGTCAGGTATTGGATGTATTGCAAGAGGTTCTACAAGAATTATTGCAAAGCGATAGTTATATGCTTTCCCAAATGGCTTGTATTTCTGAGTTTACCGAGGATAGCAGGTTGAGAAATGCCTTGGTATTTGCCAGTTTGGAAGAGTATTGTATGCGACCGATACGCAATCAGCCATTATTAGTATATCGGTTTGTGAACTATTTAAAGAGAACTCAACGTGGTGGTTTAACTCAAGTACCCGGAAAAGACTTGGTAAGGTTGGTTTCCGAAGAGGTATTTGCTGAAGACGGTGAAAATCGAGTCAGCTTGGTAGATCAAAATGCTATCGAAGATTACCTTGAGGAAGAAAAAGCCCAAGAGCAACAACTACAGCGTCAGTTGGTAAAAAGCGAATTTGAGAAATATCTCCAGGAAAATCTGGGAGAAGATGCCACAAAATGGCTGCAACTGTATCTTAAAGGTTTTACCCAAGACGCGATCGCCAAAGAATTGGGTAAACCAATCAAAGAAATTTATCGATTGCGAGAAAAAATTGGCTACCATGCAGTAAGGGTTTTCGCGCTCAAAGACAAACCGGAGTTAGTCGCTAACTGGCTGGAAAATTCTTTGTGGGAACACAATTTGGGGCTAACACCAAAGCAATGGGAACAATTACAAGAAAAGTTATCACCCACACAAAAGCAAGTATTAGAAATGTTGAAAATGGGTAAAACCATAGAAGAGATTGCCCAAAATATCAAACTTAAAACTCATCAGGTAATGGGAGAATGGACAAAAGTATATTTAGCGGCTCAAACTGTACGCAGTGAATGAAGCTTTTTTGCAATCAAAGACCGTTATCAAAAGGTTATGGACTAAGATTATGAATTATTATTTGTAAATATTTGTAAATAATTGTAAATAATCGGATTTTTATTCACTCAAAAGTGTTTGTCAAGATAGTGCCAAATCGCCAATAAAGCGAATACGATAGAGTAAAATATTAAGCGATTAGACCTATGTTGTCTTCCGAAGGCAAACCAACTGATACCAGTGCAGCGATTGCCAATCAAAAGCAATTTAAGACGATAGGGACTGACGGTGCATCATCTCTTACCCCAAACCAACAGGAGCAGATATTTCAACTAATTGAGAGTATCTTGTGCTTTGAGGCTTGCCTCTATCATCAAGTTTTACCTTTGAAATTAGAAGATAATAATCTGGTGTTGGGCATCGTTAATCCCACAGATGCGGCGGCATTAGATTATGTTAATGGTATATTATCTTACTTAAAATCCACGCTAGAAACTCAGTCCCTAACAGCGGAAACTCACCGGGTTATATTGTCAGAATATCTTAATTATAAAAATAGGTCGGCAGAAGTGTCTAAATTAGCTTCTAATCAACGAGAAGAAGTTGAGAATCAATCATTTCTCGAAAATTTAGAAGAAGAATTTGAGCCAGGGGATAATACTTTAATCTTGTTCGATTTTCCCAAGGGAGTTGACTTAGAAAGTTTCTCTCACATTCAAGAGCCAAATATTCCTCTTACGACACCTTTAAATCGCCAAGAATTAGATGAAAATATTGGTGTAAGTATTTTTGAAGTGATATCGGCAGATAATTTACCCGCATTAAGACTACCTCTTCCAGAATCATTCAGTGCTGATGCGCTACTGTCTACTCTTGCACCGAAAAAGTTGCTCAAAGAATTGCTAGCAAGAATTCTTGCAGGAGGCATCGGTCGTTTATATTTAGAAAGACAGCCTTATCAAGGTCGAATTTTATGGAGTTTAAATGGAATCGTACAGTCAGTAATAGAGGAACTCCCATTATCGACCTTTCAAGGTGTACTTAATGAATTAAAACGCTTGAATTCTTTAACAATAGCAACATTAGGACAAGCAAAACAAGTAGAAACCGAATGTTTATTCCAGCAACAGCGGTTGTTATTGCGTTTGCGAGTTATGCCGGGAATGTACGGAGAAGAAGCAACTTTACAGGTATTGCGTGGAGCTGCATTAAAGTTTTATCAGCAACAACAGTTAACTCGTCTGAGTCGCGATGCTTTAGGAGCTTCTCAACAGTTAAGTTATAAAGTACACGAACTACAGCAGAAATTAGCGCTGAATAAGCGAGACTTAAATCTTCGGCAATTAGAAGCTTTGAATGCTTTGAATGAATTAGTAGAAAGTTTAGATAGTCATTTAAGAATACTTACAGATATCCCCACTGTATAAAAGATAGTCATTCAATTTTAGATTTTAGATTTTAGATTTTGGATTACGTGTGGGGTGAGAAGTCGGGTTGTTATGAGTTGTTTATGGTATTAAAGATATTTATATTGTAAAAACCCAACTTCTTCAACTTAGGAGGCTCAGTAAAAACGCTGATGAGTATTGGGCAGTTACTGTGTTGTAATAGAAACATAAATCATTAATAAGGATAATCCAAAATTGAGCGACTGGTTACGGTTAAAAATCTGTATATATTATTAAGTTTTTCCTATCTAGTTTTTTATTTATTTTGGCAGATATTTCATGCAGACAGAGGTTTTCGGTGAAATCTTCCCCTTACTGAGTACAGCCAACCCCCAAACTTTAGAGTGGCTGCTCAACGTTGCGACAATGCACGAGTATCCGGCTCGACGAGCCGTTTTAATGGAAGACTCTTGGGGTAACGCAGTTTATTTTATTGTATCCGGTTGGGTAAAAGTCCGGCGTACTAACAGTGAAGATACTCGCGCTCTGGCGATTTTAGGTAAAGGTGATTTTTTTGGAGAAATGGCGATTTTAGATGAATCTCCCCGTTGTACCGATGTAATTGCTCTTTCCCCAGTAGAATTGATTAGCGTGTCGAGGGAAAGCTTTATTCAGATATTATTTAAAGACTCCCAGTTGCATCATCGAATGCTGCAATTAATGGTACGTAGAATCCGTTATGTGAATTTACGCTTGCAAATGCGAGCCGCACCCCCAGCAGTCAAACTGGCTCACACTTTGGTTGCTTTGGGTGAGAGTTACGGCGAAGATGCTGCAAAAGGAAAAGATATTTACAAGATTCCATTTCAAGATTTAGCTGATGTTACCGACATCGGTATAGAAGAAACTACCCAAATTTTAGAAAAGCTGCAAGAGAAAGCTTGGATTGAGATTGATTCCACCCAAGAGGTAATTCATCTGCTTAATTTTAAGCAATTGGTAAATTTAGCTAGTAGAATATAAATCAAAGTGAATCAAAGGTACTCAAACAGCAGTTAGTTTACTTTTAGCTGATGAGTTATAAGTTATAAGTTACATTAAAAATCCTGACTGATAACTTTGAAAAAATGACCGAAGTAACTGCTCATCATCTTGAAAATTCCACAAAACAAGCTACTGCGACAATTAGTTACCAAATTGCTATGCCTCAGCCTCAAACCCATCTGTTTGAGGTAACTTTACATTTGCAGGGCTATTCATCATCCACTTTGGATTTAAAAATGCCCGTTTGGACTCCTGGTTCTTACTTAGTACGGGAATATGCTAAGCATTTACAAGATTTCTCTGCAACCAGTGGCAATAAAACTTTAACTTGGCGGAAAATTTCTAAAAATCATTGGCAAGTAGATGCGGATAATGTTTCAGAAATTACAATAAAATACCGTATTTTTGCGAATGAATTAACTGTCCGCACAAATCATTTAGATTCAACCCACGGTTATTTTAATGGAGCGGCGCTATTTTTTAGAATACCGGGGTTTGAAAGAGAACCAATTAATATCACTATTCAAACACCGCACCCACAATGGCAGGTAACGACAACATTACCAGCAGTTGAAGAACAAAAAAATACTTTTGTCGCTGCCGATTTTGATACTCTTGTAGACAGTCCCTTTGAAATCGGTTCCCATCAATTATATGACTTCGAGGTACGTTCCCTACCTCATCAACTAGCAATTTGGGGAAAAGGTAACGTGCAAGTCGAACCGATGATTGAGGATATCAAGAAAATCATCGAAGTAGAAGCGCAGATATTTGGTGGTTTACCCTATGAACGATATTTATTTCTGTTGCATTTATCAGCCCAATCATTCGGTGGTTTGGAACATAAAAACTCTTGTGCTTTAATTTATAAGCGCTTTGGATTTTGCGATCGCGAAAAATACGAACGTTTTATGCAGTTGGTAGCTCACGAATTCTTCCATTTATGGAACGTTAAGCGGATTCGTCCCAAGGAATTGCAAGTTTTTGACTACGACCAAGAAAACTATACACCTTCATTGTGGTTTTGTGAAGGAACCACAAGTTACTATGATTTATTGATTCCTTTAAGAGCGGGAATTTATAACGTAAAATCATACTTAAATAATTTAAGTAAAGAAATAACTGCATATCAAACTACACCGGGCCGTAAAATACAGCCCGTTTCCGAATCAAGTTTTGATGCTTGGATTAAACTTTATCGTCAAGATGCTAATAGTAAAAACTCTCAAATATCCTATTATTTAAAAGGAGAAATGGTTTCATTACTGTTAGATTTACTAATTCGTTCTCGTCATCATAATCAACGTTCTCTTAATAATGTAATGCTTAATTTATGGCAGCAATTTGGTAAAGATGAAATTGGTTATACTGCGGCGGAATTAAAGCAAGTTATTGAATCAGTAGCGGAAATTGATTTAACAGATTTCTTTCAACGTTATATCCACGGTACAGAAGATTTACCATTTAACGAATATCTCAAACCCTTCGGTTTAAAATTAATTGCAGATACCCCAGATGAACCATTTTTAGGAATCAAAGTAACTAGTGAAAATGCACGGGAATCAATTAAATTTGTTGAAGCAGATTCACCAGCGCAAATCGCTGGAATTGACGCAGGTGACGAATTATTAGCAATTGATGGTATCAAGATAACAGCAAATCAATTAAGTGAAAGATTGAAAGAATATCAACCCCAAGATACTATTGAAATTACTGTATTTCACCAAGATGAATTGCGTAATTATCAGGTTATTTTAGCCGAACCTCGTGCTAATAAATACGAAATAGTAGCAATTGAAAATCCTTCTGTCGCTCAAAAAGAGAAATTTAATCAGTTTTTAGGAGTGTAGGTTATAAGTTTGGATTGAAGAAAGTAAGGTGTGTTGTAACAGAGCGCAACACACCAAAAATATTACATCCTTTTACAAAATACAAATAAAGTTCCTGTATCATCTCTTCCAAATCGAATATCTTCATCTAGATAAGATGTTGTCCATAATTTTTCTGTGTGAAAAAAATCATAAAGAGGAATTTTTAATCCAGGTATTATGAAAAGTCTAGTTGGTTGAAAAGCAAATGTTTTTAATTTCACTAGTGCAGTTTTATCATCATTAATATTCCAAACACCTTCAACTTCCATCTTCCATTCAGCAAAAGCAGCTAATTTAATAAAAACACTATCGAGAGAATCAATCACTCCAGCATTACCAACTCTCAAAATCTGCCAAATCCTAATATCTATTCCCGTTGCCCAAGTTGAAACTGTTTCAGTTCTAAGAGGAGTATAATTCCAATTAGTACTGTACACAATTTGCCAATCACCAACTAATGTAGGCTGATTCTCCAAAAGTAATGCTTGGGGATTCGGGTTAACTTCTTCCAATTGTCGTATAATTTCATCAATTCTTGCTGCTCGCTGTCTAGATAAAGCTTGCTGTAAAGTTAAAGCATCTATAAGCCTGATTAATTCTGTTTTTAGAAATAATCTATTTTCATCCGACATTATTTTTAAATTCCTTTAATTTTATCTTTTTTAAATTCAATTTATAAAAGATTAGTTGGGTATACAAAGCCATATTCATCCAACTGTATTTTATGTCAATGCGTAAGTCCTAGAATCATCTTATAAGAATACCCATATTAAACAAAAAAATAACCGTTTATTATCAAGAGCATTAAGATATAAGGATAACCTAAATATTAATGTCGCAAATCCCATGATAGCAGCTACTTGAATTCCAAAAAGTGCATTGACAGCTAATTTCATAGTCTTGTGTTAAGGTTTGCGCTTTATCTCCAACCTATCACCTCAATTCAATAAAAACTCCTTAATAAACATCACCGTTGCATAAAATTGAAAGTCAATATTCTTCTTTTTACTAAACCCATGTCCTTCATCTTTTGCCATTAAATACCACACTGGTACATCATTATTTCTGACTGTTTCTACTATTTGCTCCGCTTCAATTAACGGTACTCTGGGGTCATTTTTACCGTGAATCACAAATAAGGGTACTTTGATATGTTCTGCATTATTTGTCGGAGAAATCTTTTCTAAAAACTCGCGCATTTTTGGATCACGTTCGTCCCCGTATTCAACTCGTCGTAAATCTTGCCGATATCCCTCAGTATTCTCTAGGAAAGTCACAAAATTAGAAATACCGACAATATCGATCGCAGCTTTAATTTTATCGCTATATTTAGTCGCTACTGCTAAGGACATATAACCACCGTAACTTCCCCCGGTAACTAAAATTCTGTCTGCATCTAGGTTAGGTTGAGTCGTTATCCAATCAAGTAATGTACCGATATCTTTTACAGAATCTTCCCGACGAAACCCGTTATCCAACTTCGTGAAACTTTTACCATATCCCGTCGAACCCCGTACATTAGGAAATAAAATCGCCACACCCAATTCATTCAGGTAGTAATTATTACGTCCGAGAAAAGAAGGACGAAATTGTGATTCAGGTCCGCCATGAATGTTAATTATTACCGGACGTTTTCCTGTAAACTTGGTAGGAGGACGATATAAAAAGCCGGAAATTGTTCTATCATCAAAACTCTTCCACCTGACTAATTCTGCATCGGTGAAGTTACTAGTATTTAAACCACCAGTTTCACTTTGTGTCCAGCGTTCGATTTTATTGTTGCGAACGTTCAAGGAATATGCATCGGCTGTGAATTTTGCTGAAATCAGTGTAAAACCCAAATCTCTACTGTTCTGATGCCATCTCAAGCCGTATACTTGACCGATAGGGAGTTTTGGTAAACGCTTAAAACGACCTGTAGCAGTATTCAAAATGTGTAACACTCCGGTTCCATCTTCATTGGTGACAAAAGCCAGGTAATTACCATCGTTGGAAAGGTCAAAATCGGTAACATCCCAAGCAATTTTTTTAGTTAGATAGGTATGCTCTAAAGTATTTAAGTTAACGTATGCTAACCGATAAAACTCCGAATCTCGGTCTGTAATTACATATAAGCCTTGACCATTTTTACTAAAAAACCGCCATTATAGGAAATCTTTTCTTCACCTTGTTGAGGTGATAGCAAATTCTTTTCACCTGTAGAAGTATCTACCAACCACAGATAACTTTCATTGACAGAAACGTATTGCAACGCTAATAACTTATCATCATCCGGCGACCAATCCAACCCGTACCAACCACCACCTTGATTTTGGGTTAATAACTGATTACTTGCGGGATTTTGCGGATTAATCATGTAAAAATCAGCATCATTACCCGTGCGACGAGTCGAAGTGTAGATAGTGCGATCCCCACGGTTAGACCATACACCACCACTGTTTTTTGATTTACCATCCGTTAATAAAGTGGTTTCTCCAGTATCTAAGTCATAACGATAATTTTGGTTAAATTCATTACCTCCAATATCTTTACTAAAGATAAAATAATTACCATCAGTTGGTTGAAAACTCGCGCCGCGAACGGGTTCGGAAAAGAATGTTAATTGTTGACGAGTAGCAAAGGGAGACTTAACTAAATGAACTTGACTCGTGTCACCAAAGCGTGTAGAAATTAACATTTCACGCCGTTTTGGATGCCAACTTGAGATACCAGCCGAACGAAATTCAGTATAACGTTCGACTTTCTCAGCTAAATCAGAAGGAATCGGCGGAATTCCCTCGACAACTAGATTATCTCCAGGAGTAACAGCAGCAACCATTGGCATAGGTAATAGGATTACTGCAAGCAGAGTAGCAAAAAATAAAGATAAAAATCGCATTGATCAATTATAAAGATAGGGAGTAGGGCTGGGAGAATAGAAAATTAATTACTAACTACCAAATGTTGATAATATTCTCATGGTCAAGGCTTTTGCAATTCCAATTGAAAACAAATGACAACTCAATACGATAAGATAATTATTTTTGATTGCGACAGTACTTTAAGCAGTATTGAAGGAGTTGATGAGTTAGCACGTGTAGCAGGTGAGCAAGCAACTCAAGAGATTGAAAAAATGACTGCTGAAGCAATGGAAGGTAAAATTACTTTAGAAAGTATTTTTGCACGACGTTTATCGATTATTCAACCTGCTGCTGAAACTGTTTCGCAAGTTGGTAAATTATATATCGAAACGGTAGAACCTTCCGCAAAGCAAATTATTACAACTTTGAAAAATCAAGGTTGGACACCAGTTATTTTAAGCGGTGGTTATCGTCAAGCAATCAAACCTTTAGCCGA
>JBHJOU010000527.1:0-6807 GCA_050329355.1 Rivularia sp. (in: cyanobacteria) | reverse complement strand
AAATACTGTCGCCAAAAACTTTTATTTAAAACTGTTTCCCAATCTTTAATAAAAGCCTTTTGCCAATAATCTCGACTTTGATGATAATTACCAAGACGATAATGGGTTTTTGCTAAAGCTTTATACAGTAGCTTTTTAGCTTTATAAATTCTATGGTTCACACCAAGTTTAATACATTCATTCAGATGTTTTTCATATACTTGTAAATAACTAAAATTACAACTTATTTCATGAGTATTATTTTCGTGCCAGCGATATTTAATTAATGGAGGTTCTGAAATAAAAGCAAAACGATAATTTCTCATAAGTAAGCGTAGATATAAATCTAAATCTTCTCTTCCTTGTATAGAAACATCATAGCCATTAATTTCTAAAAGTATCTTCTTTTTGACTAAAATAGTAGACGTAAAAATACAAGGAGATTTCAAGTAATTAAAGTAAGTTTCTTCTCCTCTTTCAGCTAGAGCATATAAATTGCGAAGCTTCAATTCCCACCCCGGTATTGGTTGAAGATTTTTATCAATTATACATTTATAACCATGCACTAATACAACATTTGATGGTGCAGATTCTAAAATAGGAACCTGGCGAGCAAGTTTATCTGGAAACCAAATATCATCCGAATCTAAGAACGCAATAAATTCACCTTTAGCTAAATTAATACCATAATTCCGAGCCGCAGAACGTCCTTGATTTTCCTGATAAAGATACCTCAGTTTATCTTTATAGCCTCTTAAAAATTCTTTGGTATTATCTGTTGAACCATCATCAATAACAATCAATTCAAAATTTTGATAAGTTTGATTGAGAACGCTTTCTACTGCATCTTTGATTAAATGCGCTCGATTGTATGTTGGGATAATAACGGTAACTTTAGGGGATAACATAGGTACGCTCCTCATAAATCCAAAATGAGTTTAAATATTTACTTCTAATTGCCCCGTTCTTTTCCAACTATTTTGCAATAATTGGCAATATACTTCAACATCAGGATATAAAATTCCTACCTGAAAATCAGCTTTATTCAATCTTTGAGCTAAAGTATATACATAATTTTCAGTTGCACCATAAACTGGATGAGCTTGAAAATATAGAATTTTCATAATTATCTTTACCTCAAAAGCACATTAGTTACTCGCCAAAATGCTATGAACTTTTAATTGATATTTATACCAGCAAAACAAGACCCTGTAACTTACTGTCATCCCTATTAATATACAAAATATTGCGAATATTTTTCCTATCAAAAGAGCCTGTATTTGGGAAACTATAAAGAAAATCGTAAAACACATTAATATAGGAATCAAGGTATCTTGTATCAACCAGCGCCGATATTCTTGATGTAAAATGTACCAATGTGTAATTCTCGACAGTACTAAATAATAAAGTATATTCAAACCAGTTTTAATTAACGCTGCTCCAAGCAACTGTAATTCTGGAACTATATATAACATTGCTGGAATTACCAAAATCACGCTAAAACTATTAAAAATAGCTGCTATTTGTGGTTTTCCAATTGCAAGCTGTATTTGAGATGAAATATTAGAAATACTATCTAACATCGTACCAAAGGTTAATATTGCTAAGATACTCGATGCTTGTGCTGCAACATCCGGGGATTGAGTCCATAATTCTAGAATTATCGGGGCAAAAAATATAAATGTAGAAGCTACGGGTATTACAGTTAGCGATATAAATAAACTGCTTTTATGAAATAAATTAATAAACTTTTGTTCGTCTGGTTGAGCAGCTAATGTTATGATTTGTGGTGAAATAGCAACAACAAAAGGTTGAAATATTATAGAGATTTTCTGAGCTAAGGTACTGGCTAGCATATAATATCCAAATTGTTCTAAAGAAACGAATTTAGAAAGCAATATTTTGTCTATTTGTGATAGCATCATCGATACTATCGTCGTCCAACTTACCCCAACAGCAAACCGCCATATCTCTTGCAATATTTCCAGCTTAAAGCTTGCTCGATTTTCCGTTTTAGGCACATAGCACCAAGCAAACACCATCATTAATAAAACTTCTACAATTGCGATGAATGCTTGCCACAGCAAGAACCCTATAATTGTTGGCGAAATCATCACTAAAATTATAACCGCTCCTAATTCCCTGAAAGTTTTTAATATTACCTCCAAAATATTAAGCTGCACCTGTTTTTCTAACGCAATTAACGTTCCTCTGTAGGTTGTAACGGGCCACCTAATAGCTACAGTTAAACCTAAAATTATAACCGCCCATTTAACAGTTGTTAAGTCAAGATTTTCGGCATTAATCCATTGAGTGCTAATTGGTTGTGCAAGTAATACCATCAGCAAAAGTATTACCGTACCCGTACACCAGTAAATTATCTCTGTTGTTCTTAATAAGTCTGGTATAGTTAAAACTTTTTCCGGGATAGCATTACGTAAAGCGACTTCCCGTTTAATAGTCGCACTTAAACCCAAATCGAGTAGCCCAACAAATGAAATCACCGCATAAAATCCGCCAATTAAACCATATGCTTCTACCCCTAAATAATGTAAGTAGACTGGTACCAGTAAAAAACTGAGCAAGTTTGACCAGAAGTTACCAGCATAATTGGCGATCGCATTCAATTTTAGTTGAGACAACGACTTAAGTTTCTGTATTAATGCGATCATTATGGGAACTGCTAATTAGGGATTAAATACGCCCGTATCCCTTTTGTTGTTATTTTCAAACAGCGCCAAGCTAACCGATTTTTACAGGTAATGGCAACCGTATACTGATAATATTTGCTTATATTGCTTGTCAAGTTATTTGCTTTATGCGATGGTTTAAACCATTCAATTAAAGTTGTTTTTGCAATTTCTGCCAGTAAATCATGAGAAAATTCCAGCGAAGGAATTCTAATACATTTATTCTAAGAAACCGACGCATCGGATGAGAAGGAGTCAGAAGAAAGAATTCAGAATTTAGAATAACCAATGCGTATAAATTCGGGGTTTTCAGTACATCGCTTTTTTCTCTCCACGGATAAATCCGGAAAGCAGTGCTTTGGCGGGGTTCTGTACGGCAGTGCGGTCTTCTCCCAAGGGGAGCAACTGCGGGGGGTTTTAGACCATTATTCATCCACTGGTCGTACAGGAGTTCCCAAGCTGACTTCTAAATTCTTTTCTGGTCAGCAAGGCTAATCCTTCTTCGGACATCGCTGCATCATCTCCTCACAACGTACAGCCTCACCATCCGGCGTATAAACCACTCCTCCAGACATCGCCAACACAAGTCTTTGCTTTCTCGCCCACTCAAACCAAACGCTCACATCATCCGTAACAGTATTTTTCGACTTCTCCCCATTTTTACAACTAGCAATAAACAAACCCGTGGGATTATCGCACCACCCTTCATGAATCGCTTCTTTAACACGAGCAATTGCGTTATTCACATTCTCCCAATATTTCTTGATTACCCCCAAACATGGGTCTGGATTGATTCGTAATCTCTTTAACTCAGCACAAACTTCTTTTATTTCTGGTTTCACAGGCTTTTCTGAAGTTGTAACGACTTCAACTTGCGGCTGGGCAATTTTGTCAACACTCGAATCTGTGTTTTGAGTCGAGTTAGCTTGTTCTAATTTCTCGTCGTAACGAGGTATTTGGGTTTCTTCTTCTGGTTGATCATATTCTTCTTCCTCAGCAGCAGTGTTGTTGTTTTCAGAAAACTTTAAGTAAGTTTTAGATGTTGGCGGATTATTCGCACATTTACCTGAAATATCTGACACATCTACATGAATTATTTCGCATCGATTAAACTCTATGGTTTGTGAAATATTTTGCAGATTTAATCTATATTCCGATGCGGTGTCTTTAGGGAAACGATGAGATGGTTTATCTTCTACAAGTCCATCAAATATCAACTCCTTCATGTGCTTGCTGATTGTTTCTCGACAGTAGCCCAGAATATCAGCCAGCTTCTCAAAAGTAATTCTGATCCAAGAGTTGCCGTAATAGTGCTTTCCATCAAGCCACGACAGTATTGCAGCTTTGCACTTCTGACGGCGGTTGAATGTAGCAAGAAACTCTTTGAGGATGTTGATTGGGGGATTAATTTCTCCCAATGTTGCTCCCGTAAAACTAGTCATTGTTTTCTCCTTCCCTTAATAGCTTTAACGCTTCAAGCCGCAAAGCTTCGAGTCTCTGTTTTTCTTCAGGTGATACCTCGACCACAGCAGTTTTTAATTCGTCTTTCTGCTTCTGTTTAAATTGCTCTGTGAGTTCTTGTAAAGGCAACTCAGTACGGTAATCAGGTCTAAATCCACGGCGACGATGCAGAAAACGGAAGTGACGTTTATCTTGTGGAGGCAGTTTGTTCCATAGTTCGGCATCCCATCCTGGTGGAATGTAGTTTGCTTTTGAAGCTGGGATTAAATTTTGTATTTGGGATTGGAGTAGTCGTATAACTTGATCTTGTTTCTCAATTATTTGATTGTGTCGATCAAGTTTTTCAAGTACCGATGCAATTAGCTCATGGTTTTGTGATGCTAGTTCTGCTTCACGAGTAAGGAATGCAAAATAGCTTTGGGCTGCTGCTATTTCTGGCTTACGTGGGTCGCCATTCATCGCCGTAATGTAGCAGGCATATCTAGATAGCTTATAATCTTTGAGCGTTTCTCGAAATGCCTGAGAGTCCCCAATTTGCGCCATTTGGACGACGTTGGCAAAATGGTAGGATACGTTTATCCCGGAATTACGAGCGCTAAAAATTGCTCGTTCTACAGTATCCTTAATTCTTTTCCAAGTTCGATATCCCATCGACGCTAGTAAATCTGTCGCCAACCAGTATTCGGTTCCTAATTCATCAATTTTTTTTAATTGGTCAAATGGGCTGGTATTGCCATCATTTACGGTAATCGAATTCATAATTCCTCCGTTGAAAATGCATGAGAAAATAGAGCGACGCTGCTAGTACAACTCGCCAGTGAGTAAAATTAATTTCTTTCATCGCCAAGATTGAGAACTATCAAGTATTAAGCAGCTACAGAGATGCAACTGTTTAATACTTTATAGAAGAAAATTACTTGTTATCCCAAATAGTAACACATAGTTATCACAATAGATGTTGAAGAATAAAAAGCAGTAAACCCGCCTAATGTTTAGCGGGTTTATCTTTAAGCATCTGTTTTAACTGTTCAAGCAATTGCCTGAGAGAATTATTTTCTTCTCTCAGGCGGCGGTTTCCCCCAGCAATACCTCTTCAAGTTTTTCAACTCGTTGTCTTAATTCTAAAATATCGCCACTTTCAGCACTTACTCCAAGATACTGATCGATTAAATCTATAAGAACATCAGTGGCATTTTTTCCTTCTGCCTTCACTTTATGATAAAAAGCATCTTTTTTATCAGGTGAAATTCTAATATTTAGCCTTGACTCAGCCATAATAATTCCCTTTGCTAATTATTCTAGAGTTATTTCAAATTAGCAATTAAGCCACGGGATAACAAGTGTACATACGAATTACAGCTATTTGTTATCCCGTTGTATTGACAAATGGGATAACAAATATTATTTTAGATAATAAGACAAATACAGCCATGCGTTCGCCTGTCCTGAGAAAACTAGTACGAACACATGGAGGTAAGCCAAACTCCTATAAACTCAGGCATCTAATTATGACGTATCTATGTACCAAGCAGCAAGTGCTTCATAGTGATAAAAACCAATTAAATATTTCCACAGGCTCAAATGCAATCGCCCAAAGTGATATCACAACAGTAGAAATAAGTTTCTACGACCATGAAATTTACGCTGGCAAAAAACTAATTGCTTGCATTACTCACGACCATAACGACTTCGTAACTCAGCGGTGGGTAGTGATGATAAATGATGTCGAAATGCACCGAGCCAATACTTGGGCAAAGTGCTACGACTACATCATATGGCATTACAAGCAAGGAACGTTGCCTGCACAACAGCAAGAAGAAATAGCTGCGACTTGTGATAAAGAAACAGCGCAAGTTACACCAACATCCAAGTTTGAGTTTGACTTACGCAATGATGTTGCTAAACAGAACTTGGTGAAGCTTGGCGAAATTGCTTTTAAAACCTGTAACCATTGGGTAGTGAGAGTCTACGCTCAAAACCAATTAACACTAAGCTTTGATGGAATATGTCCAAAAGTTGAGTCTTTATGGTTAATAGAAATTTCTCCACTAGAAAGTAATCAAAGCACAAATATCAATAAGAGTTGCGAGGAATTACTAGATCAACCCTTTGATGAATTGATTAGTGAAGAATGGGACAGATTAAGAAGGTACAAACCGATTGCTAAAAAGATTCAAACAGCAGCTTTGTACTAAAACCTATAGAACTAGCAGTCGTGCTTTTCTACGGATTCTATAGAATGAATTTCCATTCCATGAAATTAACAATCAACATATCGAAGGTTAACCACAATGTTCAAGAAAGCCACAAAATCCAACTTGAAAATAAGGCTTGCCTTAAGTGGAGCGTCAGGTTCTGGAAAGACATACTCAGCATTGTCAATCGCTTCAAATCTTGGTAAAAAAATAGCTCTAATTGATACAGAAAGAGGTAGTGCAAGTAAGTATGCTGATTTATTTAATTTTGACACCTGTGAACTTACGAACCACCACCCAGCAAAATATATAGAAGCAATTCGCCAAGCAGAGGATATGGGGTATGACATCATAATTATCGATTCGTTATTATAACAACAATAATTTTATCTTCTTCAACATAGAAAATAACAATAACAAGCTAATATTTTCGTGATAGAGTTGACTCAATAAATCTTTCTACGAAGTAAAGTAAAAGTAAA
>JBHJOU010000720.1:0-15687 GCA_050329355.1 Rivularia sp. (in: cyanobacteria) | reverse complement strand
TTTATTCTCCCAATCTCCCTTAACAGGGGGGGCTTTATTCTCCCAACCTTCCTTAACAGGGGGGGCTTTATTCTCCCAATCTTCTTTAACAGGGGGGGCTTTATTCTCCCAATCTCCCTTAACAGGGGGGGCTTTATTCTCCCAACCTTCCTTAACAGGGGGGGCTTTATTCTCCCAACCTTCCTTAACAAGCAAGGAGGGTTTCAAGCGATTAGCCCCCCTTTCTAAGGGGGGTTGGGGGGATCTCAATGTGGATAAATACGACAATACCCAACTAACCCAAACTCTATCAGAACATAAAGATGGCGTTTTCAGCGTTATATTTACTTCTGACAATCAGTATCTCATCGCTGCAAGTTTTGATAATACAGTTAGTTTGTGGCGATATAATTCTACGACGGGTTTATTTAAAAATCTTCCTTTTGTGATATCAGAACCCGAAGGATTATGGGCAGTTGCCTTTAATTCAAATAACAATATTATCGCGACAGCAACCGAAAATGGTAAAGTCAAATTTTGGACGGTAAATGGTAAATTAATTAAAACAATTCTCGCTCATAATCAAAAAATCTGGGGTTTGGATTTGAGTAAAGATGGGAAATATTTCGCTACTGCAAGCGCGGATAATACTATTAAGATATGGGATAGGGATGGGAGGTTTTTAAAAACTTTACGCGGTCATAAAGATGAAGTTTTAAGCGTTAAATTTAGTCGCGATCGCAAACTAATTGTTTCTGGGAGTAAAGACGAAACCGTTAAACTTTGGGATTTGACAGGTAAATTATTGCATACTTTTGCAGGTCATACTGCTGAAGTTTTAGATGTACGTTTTAGCCCAGATGGTAAATTTATTGCTTCAGCTAGTGCCGATGATACGGTTCGAGTTTGGGATGTTGCGTTAAAAAAGCAATACCAGCAGACGGGATATGGTAGTAAAGCAGTTGAAGTTAGCTTTAGCCCGGATGGTAAAACTTTAGCAACTGCGAGTGGAGATAATACTGTCAAACTAAGTTATCTCAAGGGCATTTTACCAACGTTTGCGGGTAGTAGTGTTAGTATCAGCCCAGATGGAAGAATTGTTGCAGTAGCCAATCAGAAAACAGTTACTTTGCAACGACGGGATGGAAATTTGATTCGCCGTTTCGATGCAGAAACGGAAGAAGTTGTCAAGGTAATATTTAGTCCCACGGGAAAATATTTCGTCACGATAGATAGAGATAATCAAATTAAAGTTTGGAATTTTCAAGGAAAGCTGTTACAAAAATGGCGGGGACATGATGTAAATAATAGTGTGGTTCCCCTTGACACAATTCAAGATATTAGTATTAGTCCCGACGGTAAAACAATTGCCACGATTGGCGGATTTGATAAACGAGTTAAGCTGTGGAATATACAAGGAAAATTAATTAAAAGCTGGCAATTAAATGATAGCTGGATTACAAGTATTAAATTTAGTCCAGATGGAGCAACTTTAGCAATTGCTGGCGATAAAACTGTAACATTATGGAATCTACAAGGGAACTTATTACGTATAATGACTGGTCATAAAGATAGTATTTCAGCTTTGAATTTTAATTCTGATGGCAGAATAATTGCCACTGCTAGTAACGATAAAACAGTTAAACTTTGGCAAAGCTATACGGGTAAGCTGTTGCAAACTTTAACTCATCAAGACAATGTTTACGCCGTTACTTTTAGTGATGATAATCAATTTGTGATAACTGGAAGTAAAGATAAAACATTGAAATTCTGGAGTTTGGATGGAAAATTACTTAATACCATCAAGGGACATCAAAGGGCAATTAAGGAAGTTGAATTTAGTCGGGATAATAATATTTTTACTTCGGTAGATATGAATAATAATGTAATTTTGTGGAATTTGGATATTGATGAATTGCAACAGCGCGGTTGCAATTGGTTGCAGGATTATTTGATGGCGAATGTTGATTTGAATAAAAATGTTTGTGATTAGATAAAGTTTGAACCTCACCCCGCCTCCGGCACCCCTCTCCTTAACAAGGAGAGGGGAAGGGGGTGAGGTTTTTATTGCGATTAAACGAATTAATATATTACCAATTATGTCTTACAAAAAACTAATTTCCTTAACCTTAACAATTACCTCCCTAACCACAATAAATACAATCATCCCACAACTTAAAACCGGAGCCAATCAACCCCAAAATAAACAAAAACAAGCTCAAACAAAAGCTAGCGATTGGTATTATCAAGGGATAATTAAAGCTAACAAAAAAGATTACCAAGGTGCGATTGACGATTTTACAAAAGCCATTGAAATTAATCCTCGATATGCATCAGCTTATTATCAAAAGGGTTTAATTTATGCTAATTACGCTCGTGGTAAAATATTGCGTCCCGATGGTACTTTACCGGGATGCGTGAGAGTTAATGAATATAGTGTTAGCTGTGAAGTTAAGGTGACAGCGAATTGGAAAAAGCAGAATCAACAACAAGCGATTAAAGATTTTAATCAAGCTATTGAAATTAGTCCCCGATATGCAGCAGCTTATTATCAAAGGGGATTGATTCAAGAAAATCGGCAGGATAAGTTAAATGATTTGCAATTTGCAGCTTTAACTTATTTGCAATTCAACAATTACTCAGAAGCAGCAAATGTTTTGGAAGAGATTGATAAATTGTATTTGGAAATGAATCCAGATGCGGCAATAAAAGAAAGTCCTACGGGTTCACCTACATTGTCTGCTGACTTGAAAAAATCGCCCCATCAGTTAATGATTGAAGGGCGGGAGGCTTTGGACAAATCGGATTTGCAAACTGCTTTGGAGAAATATAGATTAGCTAGACAGATTTTTTGGGATAGGAAGGATACAAAAAAACATCAGGAAGTGCAGCAGATTATTAGTGCGATCGAGGGGGGAGTTAAGAAGTGATGGGGATAAGGAATTAGGGATTTGGATTCCTAATTCCTGGGGTTTATTGTTAGAATTTTTGTATTCGTTGTAGGTGATTCATTACAATTTTATAAAGTTCAGTATTGCCTTGAGCTTTTGCTAATTCTCCGGCTTTTTGTAAGTCTTGAATAGCTTGCTGTTTATTGCCTTTCATCATATAAACAAGTCCTCTAACTGAATAAGCACTAGCATATTCACGATTAATTTGAATGGCTTTATTGTAATCAGCCAGTGCTAAATCCCATTTTTGCTGGTCAATATAAACAAGCCCCCGATAGTTATAATATTCATGATTATTGGGCTGAAGTTGAATGGCTTTACTGTAATTATCTATTGCTAAATCTAATTGGTTCAGAAATTGATGATAAATTAATCCTGTATTATAGTAAGCTTCATCAAAGTCCGGATTAATTTGAATAGCTTTGTTGTAATCAGCTAGTGCTAATTCATATTTATTGTGGAATGAGTAAGTTATTCCTCGATAGTAGTAAGCATTAACATTACCGGGATTAATTTGAATGGCTTTTTTGAAATCAGCTAGTGCTAATTCATATTGTTTCTGGAGAGAGTAAACAAGCGCCCGATTGAAGTAAGCATCAAAATAATTAGGATTAATTTCAATAGCTTGATTATAATCAACCAGTGCTGATTTCCAGTTTTCTTGGTTAGAGTAAAAAACTCCCCGATTGGAATAAAATGCAGCACGAGGAGTAATTTGAATTGCTTTTGTTATTGCTGCTTCTGCTTGTGCATACTCCTTTTTTTCGTTTAAGACTCCATACTTTTCGTTATACAAATTTGGATTTTCCGGCTCTAGCTTAATTGCCTTGTTTATTGCGACTAATGCTTTATCCAGTTGATTTAATTTTCTATAGACTACACTCAGTTGGTGCAAAGCAGGAACAAAGTTAGATTTGGATTTAACAGCTTGTTCTAAAGCCGTAACGGACTCTTTAAAATTATCTGCTAACGCTAAACCTTTACCATAGTAAGCTAAGTAAACAAGGGGTGAGTTTTGTTTGATTGCTTCATCAAAGGCTTTAACTGCTTCTTGATAACGACGCAACCGAAATAATTGATTTCCTCTTTCTAACCATTGGGAAGCAGTGATATTTCCCCCGGAAACATCAGCTGATAAAACTGCTTCTTCAATTGACTTCTTTTTTTGTGTATTTAGCTGTGGTGGTCGGGTATTTTCTACTTTTTGAGGTTTTACACCCAATCGCGGAACTAAACCTAAAAAGGTACTTACAGGAATACCTAAACTATATCCTATCTGAACTCCATCCCCTGCATCAGCGCTTCCATGAATACCAATTACTCGCCCTAATGAATCTAAAACTGGACCACCACTCATTCCACCATAGGTAATATTGCTGTAAACTAACTCGTATCCTTGCTTTAAAGAACTAGCTATTTGCGACCTACCAAAATCATTATTTTGAAATTCGGATTGATTAGTATTTAACAAACCCTTTTCTTTATCAAAAATTAGCCCTGAAGTAAATCTCCAAGGTGAATTATCACCCAATTTTGGATAGCCAGCAGCAAATGTAAAGTCATCTTCATTAGGATTGTAATTTGCAATAGTTGCTATCTGATAATTCTGCGAACTGTTAAACTTTACTACCGCTAAATCAACTCCTTGTTCTATTTTTGTCTTGGTGTTATCAATGAGATATTTTTTCCCATCCGGGGCAAGTATTTCGTATTTATTATCTTCACATGGTTGATCTGGTTGATTTGGATATATTTTTACTTGTTTTTCACAAACAACATGAGCAGATGTTAAAACCGTGTAAGTATTACCTTCTTTAGCAATAATTATTCCCGAACCATTAGTATTACTTTTAATATTATCAATTCTTACGGTAAATTGTTTGGCTTTTTGTTCTAATTCTCCTAACCATCCTGTGAGTTTTGGCGATTTAGCTTGTTTTTCTAATTTGATTGAAGTTTGAGTTATTGGGGAAGATGCGGAAACAGTTTCAATCGTGAAGGTGGAAACTTGTAGAAGCAGTAAGGAGGAAATAACGATTATATTGTGGTTCATTTGATTTTTAGATAAATGAAAGTGATTAAAAAGTACAGTAGATTATTAGAAGAATTGAGCGGAAGAAGATGTGAAGGGGATTCGGTATTTGGAGTTCTTAATTCCTAGAGTTTATTGTTGTAATTTTTGTAATAAACTCATTGTTTTTTCATAAGCAGCAGTATTACCTTGAGCTTTGAATAGTTGTGCTGATTTTTCAAAGTCTTGAATGGCTTTCCGTTTGTCGTCCTTTTTTATATAAACAATGCCCCGATTGTAGTAAGCGTCAGCATCTTTAGGATTAATTTCAGTGGCTTTATTATAATCAGCTAGTGCTAATTCGTATTTTTTCTGCTTAGCGTAAACAATGCCCCGATTGTAGTAAGCATCAGTATCTTTAGGATTAATTTCAATAGCTTTCTGGTAATCAGCTAACGCTAATTCATATTTTTTCAGGTCATCGTAAACAATACCTCGATTATTATAAGTCTCAGCATAATCAGGATTAATATCAATGGCTTTGTTGTAATCAGCTAACGCTAATTCATATTTATACTGATAATCGTAAATAAGTCCCCGATTGTTATAAGCACGAACATTTATAGGATTAATATCAATGGCTTTATTTAAATCAAGAAGTGCTAATTCCCATTTTTTCTGCTTTGCGTAAACAGAACCCCGATTGTAATATGCAAAAGTATGTTTAGAATTAATATCAATGGCTTTATTGTAATCAGCAAGTGCTAATTCCCATTTTTTCTGCTTTGCGTAAACAAAAGCCCGATTGTTATAATTATTAGCATAATCAGGATTAATATCAATGGCTTTGTTGAAATCAACAAGTGCTAATTTCCATTTTTTCTGCTCACTATAAATAATTCCTCTATTGGTATAAAAGCCAGAACGATGACTGAATTTTATTGCTTCTGTTATTGCTAATTCTGCTTTTACGTACTGTTTTAAACCCTTCAAAACGAACCATTTTACGTTATAAAAATTTGGGTTTTCTGGCTGAAGTTTAATGGCTTTGTTTATAGCTACTAATGCTTTATCTAGTTGCTTTAAATTTAGATAGCCTATACTTTGATAGTTCCAAGCAGCAACAAAATCGGGTTTAAGTTTGACAGCTTGTTCTAATGCAGCGATAGACTCTTGAAGCTTCCTCTGCTGCACTAACGCTAAACCCTTACCATAGTAAGCTAAATAAACAAAAGATGGTTTTTGTTTAATTGCTTCATCAAAGGCTTTAACTGCTTCTTGATAACGACGCAACCGCCAAAGTTGATTTCCTCTTTCTAACCATTGGGAAGCAGTTGCATTTCCTCCAGAAACATCAGTTAATAAGATTGCTTTTTCGATTGAATTCTTTTTTTGTGCATTCAGTTGAGGTGGTTGGTTATTTTTTAATAGTTGGGATTTCACACCCAGTCGAGGAGTTAAAGCTAAAAATGTACTTACAGGAACACCTAAACTATATCCAATCTTAACTTGGCATTTATAATTAACGCCACAGTCTCCAATTTTCTCATCTTTGGCTTGTTCTCCTTCTGCTTTCCCATGAATACCAATAACTCGTCCTTCGGAATCTAAAACCGGACCACCACTCATCCCACCATAGGTAATACTGCTGTAAACTAATTCATATCCTCCGGTTAAAGAGCTACCACTTAGTAATCCATCAGAATCATTATTTTGAAAGTCAGATTGGCTTGTGTTTAATAATCCTGTTTCTTTGTCAAAAATTAGTCCTACGGTAAAACGCCAAGGTGAATCATTTTGTAATCTAGGATATCCCGCAGAAAATATAAAATCTTCATCATTAGGATTGTAATTTGCAATAGTTGCTATCTGATAATTCTGCAAACTGTTAAACTTAACTACCGCTAAATCAACCCCTTCCTCTATTTTTATGCTGTTTTTATCCACAGAATATGGATTCCCATCTGACGCTAATATTTTATATTTATATTCACCACATGGCTTTGTTGCATCTTCTCTTTCACACAATACATGAGCAGATGTTAAAACTGTGTAAGTATTCCCTTCTTTAGCAATAATTATTCCCGAACCATTAGCTGTACTACTACTATCAATTCTTACGGTAAATTGTTTGGCTTTTTGTTCTAATTCTCCTAACCATCCTGTATATTCTCCTTCCGGAACACTAACAGAAGATTTTGGCAAAGGCAATTTATAAGCAGTAAGCACATCCCTATCAACCTGCGCTAAAACAGTTGAAATCGGAATACCCCAACTCAACTTTCTCATTTCTGTAATCTCTGCTTCGCTAGGACGTTTACCGTTTTGATAAACATAACCCGTGTCTAAAATTGGATAAGAACTTTTACCGTTTATCCCTATAAGTAATCCTTGAGTAGAGAGAATTGCACCACCACTCATTCCTTGTTGAATGTTGCTGCTGTAACCGATTTCGTATCCTTCTTTCAGGTTAGAAGTCTTTTTAACTTTTCCTTCGCTAAATACAATTTTTCTCGTAGAAATGGAAAAACCTGTAGCAAGTATGGGAGTATCAATTTCAGGAGTAGTTTGAGCAATTTCTGGTAAACAATAATTTTGATCGCTTTGGAATTTTAAGAAGATAATATCTGTATTTTTAAAGTTGTTTTGCGGTACTATTTCTGCTGAATAAGTTTTACCATCCGCAGTTTGCAGTTTAATAGAATCAACACCTTGAATAACGTGATAATTTGTGAGAATTAGATAACTATTTCCTTGTTTACCGATAAGGGTTCCCGAACCACCGTTGTTATCGCCGATGACTTTGACTGTTATTTTATTGGCGAGGGTTTGTAGTTCTTTGGTTGAATATTCTTCTTCTTCTCGTTCGATTTTGCAGGTTGAATTTTGGGCTATGGAAGGAGGAGCGGCATTGATGGAGGTGGGGATTTGTAGGAGGAGTAGGGAGGAAACAAGGATTAAATTGCGGTTCATGTTTTTGAGGGTAAGGTTGATTGTTTGGAATATTAAATACCGGGCGATTTTTCGTTATTCTGGCAGATGTAGAGACGTAATATATTACGTCTCTACAAATCAATTCGTGGTTAACAAACAATTGTGGATTATAAATTACAAATTATCCTAATCTTCAACCTTTACCGCAGGTGCATAATCTAATATCGTTTGCACTTCAAGATGTAATTGCTTACCAGAATTTTGGTAAAGAGGCTCTGATGATTTACCTTCACTTATATTTAAAAGTCTTTGTAAAACTAATTCGGGGTTATTACCTTGTTTGATGGTAAACAACTGATTCTCTTGATTACAAGTTTCTCCTGGTTTTGCAGCACAAATAACTGGATATCCGTTATATTTTCCAGTACTTAAATAAGATAAACGACCTTCGTTATACGACTTCTGAAACTTTTGCGTTACTGCTTCACAACGTTTCTTCGGACTCCAATTAGAAAAATATTCAGATTTCCAAGCAATAAACAGTACATGAGTTTGACGTTTGGGAACCCAAACAACTGTAGCAGGAATGTTTGATTGACTTGCTGTGTCAAATATTTCTTTGCACAGAAAAGTCACCGAATCCCCTTGAGTATTGTTAGCATTTACTTGCCTCAAAGTGTCGGCAGCATTTTCAGCTATCATCTGACTAAAACTTGGTGAGATGCTACTAGCTAAAGCGACAACAGATGTTAAAGCAGAAAGTCCGAAAGCTAGGAAAATTTTGCATTGCATGAGTTTAATTCCTTAGTTAGATGTTGGTTTTTTGTTGAATTAACGAATAATAAATACACCCTAAGAAGTAAAATTATTTTTGTAGTGCGTTAGCGCAGCGTGTCCGCCAGGATATGCATTTTGCTCGCTAGTAAATCGCTTTCCGACAGAAGATTACCGATTTGAAAAAACCGCAGAGACGCAGAGTACGCAGAGGAAAGAGTTTTAGAGAGGGTATTTGTTTGTTGGGAGCAAGATGCAAACACTACTACGGCTCAACAATCACTCGCAAACTATAATCACCTGTTTCTTGATACGGGGAACTTGCAAATAAGTAATAAACTCCATCTGCTGGCAAAGTTACTGTAATTTGAGCATTAAAATCACCTGCTCCTCTGTCGTCGTTCTCAGCTATTTTTTTGTATTGTTGACCTTCATTTGTTTCAATTATTTGATACAAACTTAAAGACGGGTTAAGCTGTTTACTTGTCATTTCAATAGCTAGCTTTTCACCTTCTTTAGCCTGAAATTGATACCTGTCAACAAAGCCACCAGTAAAGTTAATATCTGTAATAAACCTACGAATATCTTTATGATCGAAATCACCTTTAGCTAAACTACCGTTAATTACTTGACCGTTAAGGGAGATTGGTTGAGTAGTTGGCGGTTGCGACTTTTCTAATGTCGAACCTGGAGATAAATCTCCTTTCCTTGCTGCGGCTAAAAATGACAGTACATCAGATACGGGAATTGCAAAATTAGTACCACTATTCAACCTTCCATAACCCGATGTATTAACACCAATTACTTGACCTTTGGTATTAAGAAGAGGTCCCCCTGAGTTACCACCTTGAATTACTGTATCGTGCTGAATTCTGCCATCTTTTCTATCAATACGATTAATATTTCCTTGAGTAAATGTATCGTTTAAGTATGATTCTAGAGGTGAACCAAGGGCAAAAACGCGATCGCCAACTTCTGCACTACCCGGAGTAGCTAACGTAAGTGTCCGCAAGTTGTTCTGTCTGTGGATTTTCAGCACTGCTAAATCTAATCCACCTTTTGCAAAACCAAGTACATCGGCAGGAAGTTGCTTTCCATCTGCAAATTCAACCGTGACTACACTCGGACTTCCCTCTACAACGTGAGCGTTGGTAACAATCCATCCATCTTGACTGACAACAAAACCGCTTCCATGTCCTTTTCCATCCTTAACCGTCACTACCGCAGGACTAACTTTTTTATACACACTACGAGCAATCTGTTCTTCTGCGGTTTGCGCTACAGCCCGGTTGGAGTAACCTAATTTATGTCGGTTATCGGATAGCGATTGTTCGACGGCTGTCAAAGTTAATAAGTTAAATAAAATACACAGTGTCAGACCACTAAATCGAGATAATTTTCCGTTCATAATAACTTTATATTTACTTCATAGACTCTATATCAGCGGTCAAGACGAAATTTAAAGTTGAATCATCCAAGGTAGTTTAATTGACCATATAACTTGGAGTAATACCAGTCAATACACTTAACTGAAATTATTTTTTTATATAATCTCATGTTGAACGTCGTGAAATTACGTTCTGATCAGATTACTGACTGAGGAGTTGTTTTTTACGCAAATTGTTGATTTTTTTAAAGTGTTTTATTTTTTAATAAAAATTAACCTCATCCCCTTGCCCAGAAGGCGGGGTGAGGTTTTTATGTTGCGGGCGGATTAGTTATAACCTGAAATACAAAGAGACGTTGCAGTGCAACGTCTCTACATCAGTTATCTGTATTACCTATTACTTCGACTTGTGCAATTTCTCCTCACTAACCCAATCACCGTGGAAACCATAAGGAACTCGTTGGGGAATCAGTACTCTTGCAATTGGTGCGGATGTCATATCTTGAGCGTCAACAATTACTAATTCAGATGTATCCTCGTCAGAATCATAAACGAAAGTCATTACCCAACCTTCATCTTCTCCACTTCCACTAGCACGAGGTACGAATACAGCTTCACCACCATAACGTGCTTCACCAAATTCATGAGTTTGGGATTTACCGCTGTTGAGGTCATACTTAATTACACCATCAAATAAAGGCATTGAACCTTCTTTCATTTTGCCAGCATAACCGTAGCGCGTTGGTTGTCCTAAAAAGTTATCGTTAACACGGGGAAATTCTGAAGGGACATCATCAAGCCTTTCTTCGCGCACGCTACCATCTTTTAAGTTAAACCGCCAACGGTGTAGTCTAGAAATATTATCTTCCCCATCGCTTTCAATATCCTCAGTTGCAAAAATGTTTACAGAATTTACCCGACAAGCGATAAGTACCACTTCATCACCTTGCTCGTAAGCGTTGAGGGTATGCCATACGAAACAAGCAGGAGTTTCAAACCAGCGAATATCATTATTATCGCCGTGACGAGGTACAATCCCAAAACGACTGGCTCTATCTCTTTCAAACATTAAACCAGGTTCGCCTTTTTGCATCCGCATGGGATTAAATGTCATCGGCAAATCCATAAATATTGTATAGTTTTGGGTAATGGCGAAATCATGCATCATTACTCCCATGGGTAGTTCAATAGGTACTGTTTTTACAAGTTCGCCTTCAGGTGAAACTACACTGTAATGTAAGTATGGCGGAGCAAATGAATAACCGAAAAACATCATTTCACCCGTTATCGGGTCTACTTTGGGATGTGCTGTAAATGCAGATTTTAATTGATTATTGTAAGTAAATTCCCCTAAAGTATCTAATTCAGGTAGCTTTATAGCATGGGGCGCACCACCTTCCCAAAGTGCCAAAAATTGACCTGCGTGCCATACTAAGGCGGTATTGGCAACGTTTTTAAATGTACCGTGGGGGTTATCCATTTGTGGCGGTTCTAATAACCCACTCCATAGGGCTTTACCCGCTTCATGTTCGATTTGCCATGCTTTCGTCCGCACGTAACGGTTACGATAACTGGCTTTACCGTGAGAAATCCGCACTCCATGTAACATTCCGTCCCCATCAAACCAATGATACTGTCCTTTGGGATTCCATTGGGGATTGGGACCATTTCGCACAAACATTCCGGATAAATCCGGTGGTAATTCACCAATTATTTTCAAGTCAGATGCGGTAATTTCTTCACGTGCTGGGGCAAAATTGCCATCGAGAAAAGGATTTACTGCTGATGTTATCATTATTTAAGGGTAAAGGTTAAAGGTTAAAGGTTAAAGGTTAAAGGTTAAAGGGTAAAGGTTAAAGGTTAAAGGTTAAAGGTTAAAGGGTAAAGGTTAAAGGTTAAAGGTTAAAGGTCTAAGGTTAAAGGGTAAAGGTTAATTGTTAATTCTTTTGATTTTTAGATTTATTTATTTTCGGAATTTTTTAGTCCTCTTTGAGAGGACTTAGACTATGAAATACACCAGGGTAAACTCGTGTGGGTTTTAAGTAGTTTTAGGTTGCTTTTTTAAAGCAATGCTGGTTGTTTCAGAAACATTCTTCGCTTTGCTTTTCACACTTAATACTGAAAATATTGTCTTGGGTAAGACAAGACAAGTAACAGTATTGACGAGGGTGAGTAATACAATATCAATTAAACTCATCTTCGGGTCTCCTTTTGCGAAAAAAATCCTCATATTCTATTGTGAAGCAAAATCGTGATAATTAAATCAGTATCAACTTTTAAGTTTCTTTTGGTTTCCATAAACGATTTTTAAGTTGAATTTTTTTTAAAATCTATTTTTAAATCTATTTATTGCTTTTTAGTTCTTGTTAATTCTTGTTATTTAAATTATCTCAGTCTTATATCTGACATGGAAAAATCAAAATAATCTTCAGTATGTATATGGCGGTTTATATAACTAAATTTTTATCAATATAATTTTACATTTGCACTAAGACTTAACCTATATTAACAGAAATTACCCACGTGAAGCCAGAAACCCGCTTTTTTCGTCGATATCTGGTTGTAACAACAACAATTTTATATGGAAACTGGGTTTATGCAGTGTAAGTCTTAATTGAGATCGAAAGAGTTTTATCTCTTGTATATATAATAAGTTGTCTCTTTTTAGTAAATGAAGGAATATGCTGGAAGTACAAATTATTGACTATAAAATTTGCGTGTGATGTCTAAAACTAAGGGTACAAATAATTTACTTTCTAAGTTTGCAGAAGAAGACCGGAAATCTTTAAAAAGCCGGCTTGATTACTCAAATGTGGAGTTTTTACCGGAAATTTGGGGAATAATCGCAAGTCGGTTTGGTGATACTGTTGCACTGCACAATCCCCATGCTCGACCAAACGAGGAGATAATAACTTATACTCAGCTTCATCAGCAAATTCAACAGTTTGCTGCTGGTTTACAAGGATTAGGAGTTAAACCAGAACAACGGATTTCCTTGATTGCTGATAATAGTCCTCGCTGGCTGATTGCCGACCAAGGTATAATGACTGCTGGGGCTGTAAATGCTGTACGCAGTTCTCAAGCAGATACGGAAGAATTGGCGTATATCTTGGCAAATAGTGATAGTACGGTGTTAGTAGCGCAAGATTTACAGACCTTTGAGAAATTGCGTTCAGCTATGCTGTCTCCATCGCGTTTGGATGATTTACCAATTAAATTAGTAATTTTATTGACGGTTGAAACAGCACCGACACAAGAGGGTCTCAAGGTACTAAACTTCGAGCAGTTAATGGAAATTGGTGCAAAAAATAATTTAGAACCAGTTAAGCAAAAGCGCGATGCTTTAGCAACTTTACTTTACACTTCCGGTACTTCAGGAAAGCCCAAAGGTGTAATGCTTTCCCACGGAAATTTGATGCATCAAGTAACAAGTTTACGTACCATAGTTCAACCGGAAGTAGGAGATATTGTTTTGAGTATTCTGCCTACCTGGCACGTATTTGAACGTACTGGCGAGTATTTTTTACTTTCTCAAGGTTGCACTCAAGTTTATACAAATTTGCGCTCGATCAAAAATGATTTGAAACAATTTAAACCCCATTACATGATTGGGGTACCGCGTATTTGGGAATCAATTTATGAAGGAGTACAAAAACAGTTTCGTGAACAACCAGCATCCAAGCAAGCTTTAATTAATCGGTTTTTAGGTATTAGTGACAAATATATTAAAGCACGGCGAATTGCTCAACAATTGGATTTAGAAAATCTCAATCCTTCCATGGCAGAACGAATTGTTGCTAATATTCAAGCAAAACTCCTTTCACCCCTACAAGCTTTGGCTGAGAAAATCGTTTACACCAAAGTTAAGGAAGCAACGGGAGGAAGAGTCAAACAATTGATTAGCGGTGGTGGTGCCTTAGCCAAACATATAGATGATTTCTATGAGATTATTGGTGTAGAAATCGTCGTTGGTTACGGTTTAACCGAAACTTCTCCAGTTACTCATGCTCGTCGTCCTTGGAGTAATTTACGCGGTTCTGCGGGATTACCGATACCGGGTACCAAAGCAAAAATTGTCGATTTAGAAACTCGTAAAGAATTACCAACCGGGGAAAAAGGTTTAGTATTGCTCAAAGGACCGCAAATCATGCAAGGTTATTATAAAAATCCCGAAGCCACACAACAAGCTATCGATTCGGAGGGATGGTTTAATAGCGGTGATTTGGGCTGGTTAACACCCCGTCAGGATATAGTTTTAACCGGAAGAGCAAAAGACACTATCGTCTTAACCAATGGAGAAAATATTGAACCGCTTCCCATCGAAGATGCTTGTTTGCGATCGCCATTTATCGACCAAATAATGCTTGTGGGACAAGATAAAAAAAGTCTCGGAGCTTTGATTGTCCCGAATCTGGAAGCATTAGAAAAATGGGCAGAAACTCAAAAATTGGAATTATGTGTTAAAGAAGACAATGTTACGACATCCACCAGCCAAAAAATCAACCTTGAGAGTAAAATGATCCAGGATTTGTTTCGACAAGAGTTGATTCGAGAAGTGCGAAATCGTCCGGGATATCGTCCGGATGATCGTATTGGACCATTTAAATTGGTTCTAGAACCGTTTTCTATGGAAAATGGCATGATGACACGAACTCTTAAAGTCCGACGACACGTTGTGATGGAAAGCTATCACGATACAATCGAGCGGATGTATAACGGTAACTAATCCACCATGTATTGAATTAAAAAGGAAAAAAACAGACTTTTATGGACATCTCCAATCCTCAATTGCTGCTAAAGCGCGTTATTAACGTTAAAGCCATTGTCACACCTTTATGGAAAGAAGAAGTAACGCAACAACTACAAACTCAAATTAATCAAGTTGACCAGCAGCTACAACAAATCGATGTCCAAGGACAGCGAGCAATTACTGAAATTCAAAAGCAAGGTTTACAACCTCCCGGGCCTCAAACTCTACAACAAATTGAGAATATTCAAGGTCAGGTAAATGAGAAAAAAAGCGAAATGCTAGAACAAAAAAACCAAAGCTTGCAAAATCTGCAACAAGTACAAATGCTTGAATTGAATCAAGAAGTTAATCAATTTCAGTTAGAAGGCTTTTTCCGAGCAGAAAAAGGCGATAACTTAATTAGTAAAATGCAGGTTGAAATTGTGCTGCGTGACGGTGTTATCGAAGAAATTCGCGGCGATATTTAGACAAAATAATAATTCTGAATTCACTATGATGAATTCAGAATTTAGAGTTTTTATTAGCTAAAAATCGACGAAAGTTTTAGATGTGGTCAAAATACTGCATCTAAATTTATCGGATATTTTGACTAGTAAAAATGCTGCTGTTATGGCAAAGCAGTCAAATGTTATTGCTCCTCACACACACTTTATATGCCATTTTCAAGTAATCTTAACTCAGGAATATAATTCACACCAATAGACAAGTAAGATTCAGAGTAATTGAGTTTTTACCGACAATTTGAGTTTGAAAAAGTTGTTCCATTTGCAAAACATTGCTCATAAGAACCAGCCCAAACAATTTGCCACAACTGAGGTGAACTGACAAACAGTGAACGTCCAAAACTTGTAAGTTCAACTCGATATTTAATTGGTTTGGGTTTAGACAAAGCAAAATTAGT